>CAJXNM010000024.1 GCA_913057135.1 uncultured Halieaceae bacterium | reverse complement strand
TGGAATACGGTATTCCCGTGCGTCAACGCAATGCGGTACTGGTTGCTGTAGCCCTCGGATTTGCCATTATCCCCACGTTATTTTCGTTGGCGGAAGATGCCATTAATGCGGTGCCACGCTCTGTGGCCGCCGGCAGTTTGGCTCTGGGCGCCACCCATTGGCAGAGTTTTCGCGATGTTGTCTTACCCATGGCATTTCCCGGCATCATCGCGGCGATTATGCTCGGGTTTGGTCGCGCCTGCGGCGAAACCATGATCTTGCTACTGCTATCGGGTAATGCGCCTCTCAGCGAGGGTGCCCTGTTTGAGGGGGTGCGCAGTATCGCGGCAACGCTGGCCATGGAGTTACCCGAGGCCTCGGTGGCCAGTGCACACTACCGCGTGCTGTTTCTGGCTGCACTGTTACTGTTTGCCATTACCTTTGTCTTCAACACCGCGGCCCAGCTTTTTAAGCGACGGCTACGGGCACTTGAAGCCTCCGTCCTATGATAATGGCAACGGGCCAATCTCTACCCGGACAGCGGCGCTGGCAGCGGGTGTTGGGCACGCTGATGATTTGGCTCACGGCGGCCATGGTAACCCTCTCCGTGTTAACCGCAGGCGCTTTTCTTGGATTGCTTTTGTGGTTTGCCGGTAGCTGGCTAACCGCCGAGGGTATGGCATCCGGTGGGGTGCTGGTCAGGTTTTGGGGCAACTTGCAGCAGCTTCTGTTTCAACCCTCTGCCTCGCTCGGTATCGAGGCCATGCTACCCGCCATTATTGGTACGGTGATTATGATTATTTTGATGACCGTTATTGTTGCTCCGTTGGGCGTGTTGGTAGCGGTATATCTCAGTGAATATGCCAAAAATACCTGGTATACCGAACTGTTACGCATTGCGATTCAGAATCTGGCGGGGGTGCCCTCAGTAATTTTTGGGGTCTTCGGCTTGGGCTTTTTTGTGTACGCGGTGGGTGGTGAGATTGACGGCTGGTTTTATGCAGAGACCCTACCGCGTCCAACCTTTGGTACGCCCGGGCTATTGTGGGCATCACTGACGCTGGCCCTACTGACCTTACCCGTAGTGATCGTTGCCAGTGAAGAGGGTTTAGCCAGATTGCCCACGTCTATGCGCGAGGGTAGTTACGCTTTGGGCGCCACTCGATTTGAAACCATCATACGCGTGTTATTGCCAGCGGCGGGATCATCGGTGCTTACCGGCGTGATTTTGGCTATTGCCCGCGCAGCGGGGGAGGTGGCGCCCCTCATGTTGGTAGGGGTTGTGAAATATGCGCCAACCCTGCCGGTGTCGTTACAGGCACCGTTTATTGCATTCGAGCAAAAGTTCATGCACTTGGGGTTTTTTATTTACGATGTGGCCGCCCATGCCAATGTTGGCGAGGGGCGTCTTGGACTAATCTGTGCTGCGGCGGTTCTGTTAGTGGGGTTGGTCATGCTGCTGAATCTTACTGCTGTCCTGCTGCGCAAGCGGCTTCGGGATCGTTACCAGGCTCTATCGGAGGAGTGATAGACAATGCCGTATATGCAACGGGATGCACTCATCCAAGCGTCGCAGTTTCAAAGCACAGCGGCACGTACCCCCCCTGGTTTAGTGGTGCAGCAACTGTCCTTGTCGTACCCGGGAAATGGGTCGGCGCTGGTCGATATTAATCTCGATATTCCGGCAGGTGCGGTGACCGCCGTCATTGGGCCTAGTGGTTGCGGTAAGTCCACCTTACTGCGGTGTTTTAATCGCATGAATGACACGATTGAAGGCTGTCGTTACAGCGGTGCCATTTATGTGGGCGATAATAATGTCCTTGCAGCGGCCACCGATGTAACTGCTTTACGCCGGCGGGTTGGCATGGTGTTTCAACGCCCCAACCCCTTTGCCAAAAGCATTTACGATAACGTCGCCTACGGTCCACGTATTGGTGGCATCAGGCGCAAGCGCGACCTTGATGAGATCGTTGAGCGTGCTCTCAGAGATGTGGCGCTGTGGGATGAAGTATCGGATCGCCTGCACACGGGTGCGCTGCGATTGTCTCTGGGTCAACAGCAGCGACTGGTGCTGGCACGCACCATCGCTATTGAGCCCGAGGTGTTACTGCTCGATGAACCCGCGTCTTCCCTGGACCCCATTTCGACATTAAAAATCGAAGAACTGATCTACGAACTGAAACACACCTACACCATTATTATCGTCACCCACAATATGCAGCAGGCAGCACGGGTTTCGGATTGGACGGCGTTCATGAATGGCGGTAAGTTGGTGGAGTTCGATGAGACCGATCGGATATTCACTAATCCCGTGGAGCGCGCCACAGAGGACTACATCACAGGTCGATACGGTTGAATCGCGGGGTGGCGATCAAGTAATGAGCGAAAAGCTAAGCTACAAGCAGCATATATCGGCCCAGTTCAATGCCGAGCTCGATGCGATCAAAAACGATTTGCTGGAAATGGGTGGCAAAGTCGAAAATCAGATAGAGCTGGCCACTGAAGCGTTACTGCAAACCGATAGTGAGCCCGCCGAGGCGGCCATTCTCATTGATCGATCGATCAACCGACTAGAAGTTGAAATCGATGAACAATGTGCACGTATACTCGCTAGGCGCCAGCCGGCCGCGAGCGACCTGCGGCTCATTATCGCCATCGCTAAAGTCACCACCGATCTTGAACGTATTGGCGATGAGGCCAGTAAAGTGGCGCGCGTTGCGATCAAGCTGGCTCCCGTACAGAGTCCACAGCCCACGGAGTTGCGCTTTCGACGCATTGCTAATCATGTCAACCGTATGCTTCGACAATCATTGGATGCTTTCGCACGCCAGAGCGTCGAGCAAGCGGTGAAGGTGGTGTTGAGTGATGCCGACATCGACGATGATTACCACAGCGCTATGACCGAGCTACAGCAAGCTATGCGCACGCACCCGGACCACATCGAATACCTTATGGAGCAAGTGTGGGCCTTGAGGAGCCTAGAGCGCATAGGTGATCACGCCAGCAGTATTGCCGAGCAGGTTGTTTATTTGGCGAGAGGCGTCGACATACGTCATGCGGATAACGAGGGGCTTCGCAACCTGATCAACTGATCCCTGTGCCATTCGATCTGGCTGAGGTATGCTGCGGGCCCCTCGAGTCGATCCGCAGTTCAGTCGTGCTAAAAGGCCCTCTATGAGCGAATTCTGGAGTGACGTAACCCGTCAGCTACACCCCTACATCCCCGGCGAGCAGCCCAAACTGAGCAATCTGATTAAGCTCAATACTAACGAGCATCCGTTACCGCCCTCGGCGGCCGTGTTACAAGCCATTCGTGCTATTGAGCCCGATGCTTTAAGGCGTTATCCCGACCCTGACAGCATTGCCTTGCGCTCAGCTATTGCTCGGCAATCCGGTCTTGCGGTCGATGAGGTCTTTGTGGGCAACGGCTCCGACGAAGTATTAGCCCATGTTTTTCAAGCGTTAATCAGTTCATCGACAACCTTTTCGGCCCCGGATATCACCTACAGCTTTTATCCTGTATGGGCCCAGCTCTATCGCATGCAGCTGAACGAAGTACCGTTACTTGATGATTTTCATATCAACGTGCCCGCCATGTGTGCAGCACCGGGCCCTCTGTTACTCGCGAATCCCAATGCGCCCACTGGCATAGCTCTATCCATCGAGCAACTGGAGCAGCTGGTGGCTAGCGATCGGCAGCGATTAGTGGTCGTCGATGAGGCCTACTTCGGTTTTGGTGCAAGGTCAGCGGTGTCCCTGTTGGCGGACTATGACAATCTGCTGATTACCCGAAGTTTGTCGAAGTCACACAGTTTGGCGGGGCTGCGACTAGGATATGCCCTGGGGTCAAAGCCCTTGATTCAGGGGTTGGTGAGGGTCAAGGACTCTTTCAACAGTTATCCGATTGACGCCATTGCTCAATCAGCTGCCCTGGCGGCTATTGAGGATGCCAGCTGGCTTCAGCAAGCCAGCACTGCAGTGAGCTATACGCGCGAGCAGCTGAGTAAGGGATTAGCGAAGCTTGGTTTTGAGGTACTGCCCTCGAGTGCCAATTTTGTATTCTGCCGGCACTCATCAGTTTCGGGAAAAGCCATTTTCGATGCACTGCGCGCCCAGGGCATCATTATTCGCCGCTGGGACAAGCCTCGCATAGATGACTACCTGCGCATAACCGTGGGTACAGATGATCAGAGTGAAGCGCTGCTCGCCGCCCTTGATAATATCTTGAGCACTTAGCCCCAATCCTACTTCAGGCTCGCTCTAAAATGACGCTGCCAATGCTGTAACCGGCGCCGAACGAACACAGGACACCCAAATCACCTTTCTGGAAATCCTGCTTGTGCAGGTGAAAAGCAATCACCGAACCCGCCGATGAGGTGTTGGCGTAGCGGTCGAGGATGATGGGCGCCTCTTCACTGTCGGGGTCTCTGCCGAGTACCCTGCGAGCAATAAGGTCGTTCATGTTGCGATTGGCTTGATGTAGCCACAACCGCTTGACCGACGTGGTTGCAATGCCAAGCTCAGTCAGCTGCTCGCTAATCTGTTTGGCCACCGCAGGGCAAACTTCTTTAAATACCCGCCGACCTTCTTGGACGAATAATTTGTCATCTTGACCAATACTCGCTGGGTCGGCGCGATTCAGAAAGCCGAAATTGTTGCGAATGGCATTTGAAAATAGGGTTTGTAGGCACGTATCGCGCACAATAAACCCGCATTTTGGGTCGTCCTCGCTACTGCGCTCCAGTACAACGGCGGTGGCAACATCGCCGAAAATAAAGTGCGAGTCTCGATCACGAAAATTGAGATGTCCGGTACAGATCTCGGGATTCACCATGAGTACGCGACGCGCACTACCGGCACAGATCGTGTCGCGTGCCTGCTGGATGCCAAAAGTGGCAGATGAGCAAGCTACATTCATATCGAACGCATATCCCCGAGCACCAATGGCGTTTTGTACTTCAATCGCCATGGCGGGGTAGGCCCGCTGCATGTTCGATGCGGCAACAATAACCGCATCGATATCACTACCCTGTAATCCCGCATCGTGCAGCGCTTGCTCTGCCGCTGATATGGCCATTTCGGCCATAACTGAGAGTTGCTCGTTATCGCGCTCTGGGATACTGGGGGTCATGCGTTCAGGATCAAGAATGCCCGTGCGATCGACCACATATCGCGACTTGATACCCGAGGCCTTCTCGATAAAAGCGGCGGAGGAGGGCTCCTTGGGGGGGATTTCACCTGCCGCTATGGCTGTCGCGTGATGGTCATTGTAGGCAGCCACCCAATCATTGAATGCGGCGACTAGCTCCTCGTTACTGATTGATTGGGCGGGGGTATACAACCCCGTCCCTGTAATGACGGCGTCAACAACAGCCATAGCAACAGCCTCTCGCGCTTAGCGCTGGTCTAATGGCACAAAGTCTCGTGCGGTGTGACCAGTGTAAAGCTGGCGTGGCCGACCAATGCGGTAGGGGTTGGAGATCATCTCATTCCAGTGAGCTATCCAGCCTACTGTGCGGCCAACGGCGAATATCACCGTAAACATGGAAGTGGGTATGCCCAAGGCCTTCAGAATAATGCCCGAGTAGAAATCGACGTTGGGATACAGTTTTTTCTCGACAAAATACTCATCTTGCAGGGCAATTTCCTCGAGACGCTTGGCGATTTCCAGCATTTCGTCCTGGATGCCAAGTTCCGCCAGTACCTCGTCGGCAGCCTGCTTCATGACTTTGGCACGGGGATCAAAGTTTTTGTACACCCGGTGTCCAAAGCCCATCAGACGGAACGGATCGTCCTTGTCCTTGGCTTTGGCGACGTACTTGTCGATTTGGGAGATGTCGCCGATTTCCTCCAGCATTTTCACCACGGCTTCATTGGCGCCACCGTGCGATGGGCCCCAGAGGGCTGCAATACCCGCTGCGATAACCGCGAAGGGGTTTGCTTGAGAGGAGCCCGCCAGACGTACGGTAGAGGTGGACGCATTCTGCTCGTGGTCCGCATGGAGCGTGAAAATACGGTCCATGGCCCGCGCCAGTGTGGGCGATATGACAGTGGGTTCGCAGGGGTTGCCGAACATCATGTGCAGGAAGTTGGCCGAGTAGCTAAGACTGTTATCGGGGTACATAAATGGCTGGCCAGTCGAGAATTTGTAACTCATGGCAGCAATAGTCGGCATTTTCGCTATCAATCGGAAAGCGGCGACTTTTCGATGATGTTCGTCCGAGATGTCGGTGGAGTCGTGATAGAAGGCTGAAAGGGCACCGACCACACCACACATGATGGCCATAGGATGGGCGTCGCGACGAAAGCCGTTAAAGAACGTTCGAATCTGCTCATGGACCATGGTGTGACGCTGTACGGTGTAAACAAACTCGTCTTTCTGCGCTTTGTTGGGTAACTCCCCATACAACAATAAATAACAGGTTTCTAAATAGTCAGATTGCTCGGCCAGTTGCTCAATAGGGTAGCCGCGATGCAGCAAAATACCTTGTTCACCGTCGATGTAGGTGATTTCAGATTCACAGGCAGCGGTGGAGGTGAAGCCCGGATCAAACGTGAAGTAACCCTTGGCGGTCAGCGAGCCCACATCGATAACATCGGGTCCGACAGAGCCCTTGTGTATCGGCAGGTCAAACGTATCAACGGAGCCCTGGCCGTTATCAATCGTGAGGGTGGCTTTCTTGTCAGTCATGGGAACATTCCTGGTGGCAATTACAGGGAGCGCCAAACCTATAGGTCTGGGGCCGTGCGTGTCAATTTTACACATTTATCGCGGAAGCGTTACGGTCAATGGCCCCAAGCGCGCAGATCTACACGCTGGTGGCTGTGCCGAAATTGTCAGCTCAAGTCGCGCAGCGTATACTCCGGCGCGGCTGGAAACCAGCCTGTCCCTGTCAAGCAACAATGGATACTGCCTGTGAAGCCACTTGTTAGCAAAGACAAGCGCCCGGTAAATCTCGACATTGGCTCGATGAAGTTGCCGATTACCGCTTATGTCTCAATATCCCACCGACTCTCGGGAGTCTTTTTATTCATCGTCAGCGGCCTCTTGGTGTGGGCTCTGGACCAGAGCCTTGCCTCGGAACAGACCTTCAATGCGCTGGCCGCAACCCTCAGCGGGCCATTGGCCAAAGTCATCATGTGGGCTGTCGCCACTGCAATGAGCTATCACGCCTTGTCGGGCATTAAGCACATCATTATGGATTTTGGTGTCGGTGAGACGATGGAAGGCGGTGTTCGCGGCGCTCAGATCGTGATAACGCTCGCGGTTGTATTGGCGGTCGTATGGGGGATCCTACTATGGTAACGCAGGTAACCAGTTTTAGCCGTTCGGGGCTTTCAGATTGGCTTGTACAGCGGGTCGCTGGGGTTATTTTGCTCGCCTATTTCCTGTGTGTCGGCGGTACCTTGCTCAGTGGTGTCGATTACGCGTCTTGGAAAGCCATGAATGAAACCACGGGTATGCGTATTTTTACCCTGCTGGCCGCGCTGTCGCTTGGCGCCCACGCATGGATTGGTCTTTGGGCGGTATTCACTGACTACCTGACCGAGCGGATGCTGGGTCCCCGCGGCAATGGCTTGCGTCGCTTCTGCCAGCTGGGCAGCGTGCTAGCGCTCATCATCTACGTTTTATGGGTTATACAAATTATCTGGGGTTGATCGCGACCTGCAGCTGGGTTCGGCGCCGTTTTTCGCTATAACAGCGGCGTGCGCACAGCGTTTTTTGGAGGCACTATTGCAATGAGAACCATTTCATTTGACGGCGTGATCGTAGGTGGCGGCGGCGCGGGTATGCGCGCTGCATTGCAGCTAGCCCAGTCAGGCTACAAGACCGCGGTTATTTCTAAGGTATTCCCGACCCGATCACACACTGTATCGGCTCAGGGGGGCATAACCTGTGCAATTGCCAGTGCCGATCCCAATGACGACTGGCGTTGGCATATGTACGACACCGTCAAAGGTTCCGATTACATCGGTGACCAAGACGCTATCGAGTACATGTGTTCGGTCGGGCCCGAAGCTATTTTTGAGCTGGAACATATGGGGCTTCCTTTCTCCAGGACGGAAGAGGGGCGCATTTACCAGCGACCTTTCGGCGGGCAGTCGAAAAATTTCGGTGAGGGTGGTCAAGCAGCCCGCACCTGTGCGGCTGCGGATCGCACCGGTCATGCACTGCTGCACACCCTTTACCAGAATAACGTCAAAAACGAGACGGTGTTTTTTAACGAGTGGTTCGCCACTGAACTGGTTAAAAACCAAGATGGCGCTGTCGTCGGTGTAATCGCCATCTGTATCGAGACCGGTGAAACCGTCTACGTGAAGTCAAAGGCTACCGTGTTTGCTACCGGTGGTGCGGGCCGCATCTATGCCTCGACAACCAATGCCCACATTAACACCGGCGACGGTGTTGGTATGGCGCTGCGGGCGGGCGTACCGGTGCAAGATATGGAAATGTGGCAGTTCCACCCAACCGGAATTTACGGTGCTGGGACCCTGGTGACCGAGGGGTGCCGGGGAGAGGGCGGTTATCTCATTAATAAGGACGGCGAGCGGTTCATGGAGCGCTATGCGCCTAATGCGAAGGATCTAGCGGGTCGCGACGTGGTGGCGAGATCCATGGTGCTTGAGATCCTAGAAGGGCGTGGCTGCGGTGAACATGGGGATCACGTGAAACTTAAGCTCGATCACCTGGGCGAAGAGGTGCTGGAATCCCGTCTGCCCGGTATCTGCGAGTTGAGCCGAACCTTTGCGCATGTCGATCCCGTGAAAGAACCCATTCCCGTGGTGCCCACCTGCCATTACATGATGGGTGGTATCCCCACTAATGTGCATGGACAGGCACTTACCGTCGATGCCAACGGCAACGACCAGGTTATTCCAGGTCTCTACGCCTGTGGTGAGGTGGCGTGTGTATCTGTTCACGGAGCAAATCGCCTTGGTGGTAACTCACTGCTCGACTTGGTTGTGTTCGGCCGCGCATCCGGTATTTTCATTGAAAACGCACTGCGTGATGGTATTGAAATGCGCGACGCCGGTGCCAGTGACATTGAAGCGGCCAACGCTGCCCTGACCGCATTGAATGAGCGTAAAGGCGGTGAAAACGTAGCTGCATTGCGCAAAGAGCTACAGGGCATTATGCAGAATCACTTCGGCGTATTCCGCAAAGGTGAATTCATGCAGGCGGGTATTAAAAAGCTGGAAGCCTTGCGTGAGCGCGTTGAAAACGTGGCTCTCGATGATAAATCCAAGGCCTTCAATACAGCGCGTATTGAGTGTTTGGAGTTGCAGAACCTGTTCGAAGTGGCGGAGGCTACCGCTGTGGTTGCTGAAGCGCGCAATGAGAGCCGCGGCGCCCATGCCCGGGAAGACTTCACCGAACGTGATGATGAGAATTGGCTGTGCCATTCCCTTTATCACAAGGAAGGTAAGCGTGTTAGCAAGCGCGGCGTGAACTTCACACCTCGCACGGTCGATACCTTCCAGCCCAAAATTCGCACCTACTAATAGTTGTCAGGAGAGTTGAAAATGTTGCAGGTCAGCATTTACCGCTACAACCCTGAGGTTGATAGTGCCCCCTACATGCAGGATTTCCAGGTCGATACCGGCGGAAAAGACGTCATGGTGCTTGACGTACTCGAGATGATCAAAGCCGATCAAGATAGCAGTGTGACTTACCGTCGCAGCTGTCGAGAAGGTGTTTGTGGTTCGGACGGACTCAACATCAATGGCAAGAACGGCCTCGCTTGTATCACTGCGCTGTCAGAAACCGTTAAAGGTAATAAACTGGTCATTCGCCCTCTGCCGGGTCTGCCTGTGATACGAGACTTGGTTGTTGATATGAGCCTGTTCTACGCTCAATACGAGAAGATTCAACCGTTCCTGCAGAACAACACGCCAGCACCGGCTATCGAGCGTCTTCAAAGCCCTGAGGACCGCGCCAAACTTGATGGCTTGTATGAGTGTATTCTGTGCGCCTGCTGCTCTACCAGCTGTCCATCATTCTGGTGGAATCCCGACCGGTTCATTGGGCCAGCCGGGTTGTTGCAAGCTTATCGATTCCTTGCCGATAGCCGAGACACGGCCACCGATGCACGATTGGCTAAACTCGACGACCCCTTTAGCGTATTCCGTTGCCATGGCATTCAAAACTGCGTCAACGTATGTCCCAAGGGTCTGAATCCGACCCGCGCTATTGGCCACATTCGCACAATGTTGCTAAACCGAGCGACCTGATTCTTGTCTGAGCTTATGCAAGAGGCGCTGCGGCGCCCCTTTTTGGTGCGCGGCCTTTAGCCATTCCTATTGGTTATGACTGCAAGTCGCCAAGGGACTATTGTGACAAATAAACGCTTAAAATCGTCGATCTTAACGATCGAAACGCCGCTTATCCCTTAAATAGCGTCACCTCAGCAGCTACACTATCACTCAAATGATAGGTCGCTCGACGAGGTTCGTTATGACGAAAGCTTCCCCCTTGCCCAGCATGCTGGAGCTCTGGAGTAGCTCCCACATTGCCGGTACCAACGCGGCCTACGTCGAGTCTCTATATGAGACTTACATCAGCGATCCCAACGCTATCCCGCCCGAGTGGCGAGATTATTTCGATCGACTACCGAAGGTGGCAACCCAAGCCTTGAGCTTGCAGGACGTGCCCCATTCAGTAGTCCGCGATCAGTTCGCCAAGATTGGCAAAATGCGGGTGCGCACCGAGGCGACGGTGGCGCATGATGCGCAGGCCACCGAATACGAGCGCAAGCAGGTTCGGGTTCTGCAGCTTATCGGTGCCTACCGTCAGCGTGGACACCAAAAGGCGAAGCTTGATCCGCTGGGTTTGCAAAAACGTGACCCGGTGCCAGATTTGGAGCTGGGGTTCCATCAACTTAGCGCGGCTGATCTCGACACGGTATTTCAGGTGGGCTCGCTCTACTTGGGTACCAGTGACGCCAGCCTGAAGCAAATTGTCGATTCCCTGGAGCGAACCTACTGCAACACCATTGGTGCTGAGTTCATGCACATCGTGGACACCGAGCAGCGCCATTGGATTATGAGCCGTATGGAGTCGGTTCGATCAGCGCCTGAGATGACACGAGAGCAGCGTGTTCAAATTCTACGCCGCCTCATCAAGGCCGAGGGCCTCGAGAAATCTCTGGGTTCAAAGTACCCCGGTACCAAGCGTTTTGGTCTGGAGGGTGGCGAGAGCCTGATCCCGATGATGTCTGAGGCTATTCAGCGTATTGGGGGCTACGGCGCCAAAGAAATCGTGATTGGTATGGCCCACCGCGGACGCTTGAATGTGTTGGTTAACATTCTGGGTAAAAACCCGGGTGAGTTATTCGACGAGTTCGAGGGACGCGTTAATTTTCAAAATTCAGGTGATGTGAAGTACCACCAGGGTTTCTCATCGAATGTCATGACACCGGGGGGGGAGGTGCATTTAGCCCTGGCGTTTAATCCCTCTCACCTGGAAATCGTCGCCCCCGTAGTAGAGGGGTCAGTGCGCGCCCGTCAAGACCGACGACAGGATCCTCTGGGGGATACGGTAGTGCCGTTGGTGATTCACGGTGATGCGGCTTTTGCGGGGCAGGGCGTGGTCATGGAGACGTTCCAGATGTCGCAAACACGTGCTTACAAGACCGGTGGCACGCTGCATATTGTCATAAACAACCAAGTGGGCTTCACCACCAGTCGCCAGGAAGACGCACGCTCTACCGAGTACTGTACCGATGTTGCCAAAATGGTTCAGGCGCCCATCTTCCACGTTAATGCCGATGACCCTGAAGCGGTGGTTTTTGTGACCCAGCTGGCGGTAGATTTCCGCAACACCTTTAAGCGCGATGTTGTCATTGACTTGGTGGGGTACCGCCGTCGCGGTCACAACGAAGCCGACGAGCCGTCGGTCACCCAACCACTGATGTATTCGAAGATCAAAAAACACCCGTCGACCCGGGACCTGTATGCACAGCGCTTGATTGCCGAGGGCGTGCTAACAGAGCAGGAGGATACCGATCTCACTGAGCGCTACCGCGAATCCTTGGATCGGGGTGAGCCGCTGGTGAGCTCGCTGGTGATGGAGCCCAACACTGAGCTATTCGTCGATTGGACACCCTATTTGGGCCACGCGTGGACCGCGCACTGTGACACACGTGTGCCCATCGGAACCCTGCGGGAATTGTCAGAGCGAGCCAACGTGGCACCCGAGGGTTTCTCGGTGCAGCGTCAGGTTACTAAGATTCTCGAGGATCGCCGCAAAATGGGCGCGGGGGCGCTAGAGATCAACTGGGGCTTTGCCGAGACTATGGCCTATGCCACCTTGCTGGACGCTGGCTTCCCCGTGCGCATGACAGGGCAGGATGTCGGTCGTGGTACGTTCTCTCACCGCCACGTTGTCTTGCACAACCAAAAGCGCGACGAACAGTACATACCCCTGCAGCACTTGTCATCGGAGCAAGCGCCGTTTCGCATCTTCGACTCGTTGTTATCTGAAGAAGCGGTTCTGGCGTTTGAATATGGTTACGCCACGACCTCACCCAAAGGGCTCGTCATTTGGGAAGCGCAGTTTGGCGATTTTGCCAACGGCGCCCAGGTGGTCATTGACCAATTCATTACTAGTGGTGAGCACAAGTGGTCACGTTTGTGTGGTCTGACGATGTTGTTACCCCATGGCTACGAGGGACAGGGTCCTGAGCACTCATCAGCGCGACTCGAACGCTACTTGCAATTGTGTGCTGAGCACAACATTCAAGTGTGTATACCCACAACGCCGGCGCAGGTTTTCCATATGCTACGCCGGCAAGCTATTCGTCCGTTGCGCAAGCCCTTGGTGGTGATGTCGCCGAAGAGTTTGCTGCGCCACAAGGAAGCTACCTCAACCCTCGAGGAACTTGCGGATGGTCACTTCCATACGGTGCTCGATGAGACCGATGGACTCGATCCGACTAAGGTCAAGCGCCTCATCCTGTGCTCCGGCAAGGTGTTCTATGACTTGCGGGCCGCACGTCGGGAGCGTGGCATCGACGATATGGCGCTGGTGCGTATCGAGCAGCTTTATCCGTTCCCCGGAGAGGACCTGGCAGAGATCGTCAGCCAGTATCCCAACATTGAAGACGCTATTTGGTGTCAGGAAGAGCCCATGAATCAGGGCGCCTGGTATGCCAGTCAGCATCATATGCGGCGGGTTATTCAGCAACACAAAGTCGATGTCTATTTGCGATATGCCGGCCGCGAGGCTTCCGCTTCGGTATCGGCGGGATACACCGCGCTGCACCTGCGCGAACAGGAACAATTTATCAACGAAGCCCTGGGCCCAATGCCCTGGGGTAACTGAACTCAGCCAACGGTAGGACAGGAATCATGGCGATAGAAATTAAAGCACCCGCTTTCCCCGAATCGGTCGCGGACGGTGAAGTTGCAAGCTGGCACAAAGCCGAGGGTGACACCGTAGCCCGTGACGAGCTGTTGGTGGAAATTGAAACCGACAAGGTGGTGATGGAGGTTGTTGCGCCTGAAGCGGGGGTGCTGACTCGTATTGCAGTGCCCGAGGGCGAGACGATCGAGAGCGAGGCATTACTCGCCGTTCTCGAGCCCGGTGTCGTCGCAGAACCGGTGGCCGCCGAGGCAACCGCCGAATCCGCGCCTGCTGCGAATGAGGGCGAGGCCGATGCGCTGCCCATGGGCCCCGCGGTGCGCCAACTGGTGGATCAACATGGCCTGGACCCTAACGCCATTAAAGGCACCGGCAAAGGTGGGCGCCTGACCAAAGAAGATGTCCTGGCACACATCGCAGCAAAGCCCGCGGCTGCACCAGCCCCCACCGCGGTTCCTGCAGCGGTTGCAGCACCCGAGGCACCCACTGGCGAGCGCATCGAAAAACGGGTTCCGATGACTCGAATGCGTGCCCGCATCGCAGAGCGTTTGCTCGATGCCTCGCAACAGACAGCGATGCTCACCACCTTTAACGAGGTGAACATGGCGCCGCTAATGAAGTTGCGCTCACAATACAAAGACCAATTCGAAAAGACCCACAACGGCACGCGACTGGGCTTCATGGGCTTCTTCGTTAAAGCCTGTTGTGAAGCACTCAAACGCTTCCCTGAAGTCAATGCCTCCATTGATGGCAACGACGTGGTGTACCACGGCTACCAAGATATTGGTGTGGCCGTGTCAACCAATGATGGTTTGGTAGTGCCGGTACTGCGCGATGCGGATTTCATGAGTATTGCCGATGTTGAGGCGGCGATCCGAGATTTAGGTTTAAAAGCACGTGATAAGAAACTGACCATCGACGAAATGACAGGCGGCACGTTTACCGTCTCGAATGGCGGCGTTTTCGGTTCACTGCTATCAACGCCCATTCTTAATCCGCCCCAAACGGGTATTTTGGGAATGCACACCATTCAGGAACGACCCGTTGCCATCGATGGCCAAGTGGTTATCCAGCCAATGATGTACTTGGCTTTGTCCTACGATCATCGACTGATCGATGGCAAGACTGCTGTGCAGTTTTTGGTGACAGTGAAGGGATTGATTGAAGATCCTGCGCGCATCTTGCTGCAACTTTAAACACTAAGCGTCAAACGGGAGATTTAATATGGCTAATCAATACGATGTACTCGTTATTGGCGCAGGGCCAGCCGGCTATGTCTGTGCCATTCGTGCGGCGCAGTTGGGGCAGAAAGTCGCTGTCGTGGAAATGTGGGCGGATGAAGCCAACCAACCTGTGTTGGGTGGTACTTGCTTGAACGTGGGTTGCATACCATCGAAAGCGCTGCTCGATAGTTCCCACAAGTTTGTCGAAGCCAAAGACCACTTTGCCCACCACGGTATCCAAGTGTCAGCCCCGGGTATCGACATACCGGCGATGATGGGCCGAAAGCAACGAATCGTCGCTCAGTTGACCCAGGGCGTTGCCGGACTGTTAAAACACAACGGTGTTGACGTTATACAGGGTCGGGGTCGCTTGCACAGTAATCGCAAAGTGGAAGTGATTGGTCTCGACGGAGAAAGCCAGCACATTGAAGCGAGTAACGTCGTGCTAGCGTCTGGATCGCGCCCCATCAATATCCCACCTGCGCCTATCGACAACGACATGATTGTTGACTCCACCGGTGCCCTCGAATTCCCAGAAGTACCCCAGCGACTCGGTGTTATTGGTGCTGGTGTCATTGGCCTGGAACTGGGTAGTGTCTGGGGTCGCTTGGGTGCTGAAGTGGTATTGCTAGAGGCACTTGAAACCTTCCTGCCCATGATGGATCAGCAGATTGGCAAAGAGGCTCAGAAAATCTTCAAGAAACAAGGCCTTGATATCCGTTTGGGTGCCCGTGTTACCGGCTCAGAGATTATCGATGGCAAAGTTCACGTCACCTACCAGAGCAACGGAGAAGAGCACCTTGAGGTCTTCGATCGTTTAATCGTGTCTGTGGGTCGACGTCCCAATACCGAAGATTTGGCATCGACCGATTCAGGCGTGACCTTGGACGAGCGCGGCTTTATTTTCGTCAACGATTCTTGTGCCACCGAGGTGCCGGGGGTGTGGGCCATTGGCGACATCGTACGTGGTCCCATGCTGGCCCACAAAGGCTCGGAAGAGGGCGTAATGGTTGCTGAGCGTATCGCTGGTAAGCCAACACAGCTCAACTACGACTGCATCCCATCGATCATCTACACCCATCCGGAGGTCGCGGCGGTCGGCAAAACCGAGCAAGAATTGAAGGCAGAGGGCGTCGAGTATAAATCGGGCACCTTCCCATTTGCGGCTATCGGTCGCGCGCTGGCAGCGGGTGACACCGACGGCATGGTCAAAATACTGGCAGATGCCAACACCGATCGAATTCTTGGGGCCCATTGCGTCGGTCCTTCGGCGGCAGATCTGGTGCAGCAAATGGTTATCGCAATGGAGTTTGGCTCCAGTGCCGAGGACATTCAACTGATGGTGTTTGGGCACCCGACCTTGTCGGAAGCGGTACATGAAGCGGCCTTGGCCGTCGATGGACACGCCATTCACATGGCAAATCGTAAAAAGCGCTAGGGACAAGAGCGCCACAGGATTCCCCGGGGGATCCATTCGTTTCTACCAACCAACACGGGACAGGATATGAACCTTCACGAGTACCAAGGCAAAGCGCTGTTTGCCGACTACGGTCTACCGGTTTCCACCGGTTACGCCGTCGATACACCGCAGGACGCGGTTGAAGCAGCCGAAAAAATCGGCGGTGATATGTGGGTTGTTAAGGCGCAGGTCCACGCCGGCGGGCGCGGCAAAGCGGGGGGCGTCAAGCTAGTCAAAACCACGGAAGAAGTCGGTGCATTTGCTGAAGCCTGGCTCGGTAAGAATCTGGTGACGTATCAGACCGATGAAAACGGTCAACCAGTCTCAAAAATCTTGGTCGAGTCTTGCACCGATATCGCTGAAGAGCTCTATTTGGGTGCGGTACTCGACCGAGCGACCCAACGTATCGTATTTATGGCCTCCACCGAAGGCGGTGTAGAGATTGAAAAAGTCGCCGAGGAAACCCCCGAGAAGATTCTGAAGGCCATCATTGATCCTCTTGTCGGTCCTCAGCCCTACCAGGGTCGTGAATTGGCATTCCAGCTGGGTCTCACGGGCGTGCAAATCAAGCAGTTCGTGCAGATCTTCACAGGTCTTGCCAATTTATTCAAAGAGAAAGACCTGGCGCTTATTGAGGTTAATCCACTGGTAATCACCACCGAAGGCAACCTGCACTGTCTCGATGCGAAAGTGGTTGTGGACTCGAATGCGCTCTATCGTCATCCAGATCTTCAGGCCATGCGCGATCCGTCGCAGGAAGATGAGCGCGAGGCCCATGCGGCTCAGTGGGAGCTCAACTATGTAGCCCTCGATGGCAACATTGGTTGTATGGTCAATGGTGCAGGCCTCGCGATGGGCACCATGGACATCGTGAAATTGCACGGTGGTGCACCGGCGAATTTCCTTGATGTCGGCGGTGGTGCAACCAAAGAGCGAGTCACCGAAGCCTTCAAAATTATTCTGTCAGACGACAACGTCAAAGCGGTTCTGATCAATATCTTCGGCGGTATTGTGCGTTGTGATTTGATCGCCGAGGGCGTTATTGGTGCCGTCGAAGAGGTTGGTGTCACCATCCCTGTGGTTGTGCGTTTGGAAGGGAACAATGCTGAGCTTGGCCAGAAAGTACTGGCAGACAGTGGTTTAAATATTATTGCTGCAACCAGTCTGACCGACGCTGCACAACAGGTTGTAGCCGCTGCCGGAGGTGCCCAATGAGCGTTCTAATCAACAAAGACACCAAAGTCATTTGTCAGGGTTTCACCGGCTCTCAGGGGACGTTCCACTCGGAACAGGCCCTGGCCTACGGCACGAAGATGGTCGGCGGTGTGACGCCCGGTAAAGGCGGGCAGGAGCATCTCGGCTTGCCAGTCTTCAATACGGTTGCCGATGCGGTGAGTGCAACCGGCGCGACGGCTTCGGTTATCTATGTACCAGCACCCTTCTGTAAAGACTCCATCCTGGAAGCCGCAAACGCTGGCATTGAGCTCATCGTTTGTATCACCGAGGGCATTCCAACCCTCGATATGCTCGACGCTAAGGTGAAGTGTGATGAATTGGGTGTTCGTCTCATTGGGCCAAACTGTCCCGGTGTGATTACCCCCGGCGAATGTAAAATTGGCATTATGCCTGGGCATATTCATTTGCCCGGCAAGGTGGGTATCGTCTCTCGATCTGGCACCCTTACTTATGAAGCGGTGAAGCAGACCACGGATGCCGGATACGGTCAGTCAACCTGTGTTGGCATTGGCGGCGACCCGATTCCGGGCTCTAACTTCATTGACATTCTGGGTATGTTCCAAGATGACCCACAAACCGAAGCCATCGTTATGATCGGCGAAATTGGTGGTACCGCCGAAGAGGAAGCAGCCGCTTTCATCAAGGCTAATGTCACCAAGCCCGTCGTATCCTACATTGCTGGTGTTACTGCGCCGAAAGGTAAGCGTATGGGTCATGCGGGCGCCATTATTTCAGGTGGTAAAGGCACCGCGGACGAAAAGTTTGCAGCACTTGAAGACGCCGGTGTGAAGACCGTGCGCTCTTTGGCTGATATCGGGAAAGCTTTGGGGGAGATCACTGGCTGGTAAGTCTGTGATCAGCACGTCGGCCCGCTCGAATAATCGAGCGGGCTTTTTTTTGCAAACTCAATTTTGGCGTGCCTTAATGGCTTATCGATAGGCCGATGGCAGCTGACCACGCAGTGACAGTAAAGACCGAGCAACCAAGTAGCAGCAATTCCGTCGATAGGACCCACAGGCAGCGCCACCTCGGGCACGCGAGTAAACAGAGCCACCTTAGGCTCGCTATGACCTGCCTCTCGCTCATGGCCGTCTTGGGTAGTAGCTCAGCGGTCGCCTCTGAAGGCGTTCTCAATGCCTGGTTGGCACCTCTGGCGCAGGCGCTCTCTGCGGTGGTTTTCTTCAGTGTGCCTGTCGCCGGCACAGCTGTACCCCTGGTCGTCGTATGGCTGGTCACAGCGGCGGTGTTTTTCACCGTTTATTTTCGGTTTCTGAACATTCGCGGGTTCTTCCACGCCATTCGTATTGTTACCGGCGGCACCGCCAGCAAAGACGCACCGGGAGAGGTAAGCCACTTCCAAGCCTTATCGACTGCGGTCTCAGGAACTGTCGGGATCGGCAACATCGCAGGTGTCGCGATAGCGATCTCCGTTGGTGGGCCAGGTGCCACCTTTTGGATGTTCATCGCAGGGTTTCTGGGCATGTCGACCAAGTTCGTCGAGTGCACCTTGGGCGCGCTGTATCGCAGGGAAAACCCCGACGGCAGTGTGTCAGGTGGGCCTATGTACTACCTGGAGCGGGCATTAGCCGATCGGCAGCTACCCAGCGTCGGTCGCCTGCTGGGAAGTGTCTATGCGCTCGGCATCGTCATCGGTTGCCTGGGTATCGGCAATATGTTCCAGTCGAATCAGGCGTACCGCCAGGTTGTGGCCATTACCGGTGGTGACCATGCCAGTTGGCTGGCCGATCGCGGATGGCTTTTTGGTGGGCTGCTTGCGCTGGCCGTAGGTCTGGTCATCATCGGTGGTATCAAGTCGATCGCTAAGGTAACCAGTAAAGTCGTGCCGTTCATGGCACTGTTCTACTGTATCGGTGCCCTTGTTGTCATCGCGCTTAATGCCGAGGCATTGCCTTTCGCCCTGCGCGCTATCGTCACTGGCGCCTTCGATCAGAGCAGCATGGCAGGGGGCCTAATTGGTGTCATGGTCATCGGTTTTCAGCGTGCTGTCTTCTCGAATGAGGCGGGTATCGGTTCGGCGTCCATTGCCCACGCCGCCGTGTGCACCCGTGAGCCCGTTACGGAGGGCTTCGTGGCACTGCTTGAGCCATTCATCGATACCGTGGTTATTTGCACCCTCACGGCGCTCGTTATTGTCACCACCATGTACTATGAACCCGAGTTTTTTCAGGGTCTCGGCGGCATAGAAATGACCTCACTGGCGTTTCAGCGTCGTTTCGAGTGGGCGCCTGTCTTCATTGCCATAGCGGGCTTTTTGTTTGCCTTCTCGACGATGATTGCGTGGGCTTATTACGGGCTAAAGGGTTGGACCTATCTAGTGGGTGAGGGCAGTACAGGGGAGTTTCTCTTCAAGCTGTTTTTTTGTTTCTGCGTCGCCTTGGGTTGTAGTGTTGAGTTACAGCCGGTGCTCGATTTCTCCGATGCTCTGGTGTTCTTTATCTGCGTGCCTAATGTCATTGGCTTGTACCTGCTAGCACCCATCGTCAGGCGGGAGCTAGACCGTTACCGGCAATCGCTAAATACGCGGTAGCGGTTGAAATTCTGGCACTCGACCCCATGTCGGGTTCGTCTTCAGTTTTTCAGGAGTACCAGCTATGACAGCCGCCGCCAAGGAAACAATGGGTTTTCAGACAGAAGCGAAGAAACTTCTGCATCTGATGATTCACTCCCTCTACTCTAATCGCGAAATATTTTTGCGAGAGTTGATTTCAAACGCCTCGGACGCCATCGACAAGCACCGTTTTGCCGCTGTAAAGGATGCCGCTCTGGCGGAGGGTGTCGGCGAGTATCGTATCCGTGTCAGCATCGACGGCGACAACAATACGGTCACCATTGATGACAATGGCATCGGTATGTCCCGCGATGAGGTCATTGAGAATCTGGGCACCATTGCAAAATCGGGTACCAGTGCGTTTTTGGAGCAGTTGAGTGGCGATGACCGCAAGGACAGCCAGTTGATTGGCCAGTTTGGTGTTGGTTTTTACTCGTCATTCATTGTCGCCGATCGTGTCGAGGTGATTACTCGACGCGCCGGCAGTGCAGTCGATGACGCTACTCGCTGGGAGTCAGCAGGGGAGGCTGAGTTCGATATTGAGCCCTCGCAGCGTGCTGAACCGGGCACCACTATTATTTTGCATTTGAAGGAAGACGCTAAAGAGTTCGCCAACGATTGGCGAGTACGCAGCGTCATTAAAAAGTATTCCGATCACATTGCTGTGCCCGTCATGATGCCCAAGGCCGCCAATGACGAGGACAAAAGCGCGGACGATGAACCTGAGTGGGAAGCCATTAACGAGGCCAAAGCACTGTGGACACGCAGCCGCAGTGACGTCTCTGATGAGGAGTACAAGGGCTTTTATCAACACATCTCCCACGACATGGAAGCGCCCTTAACCTGGAGTCACAACCGGGTTGAAGGCAAGCTGGAATACACCTCGTTACTGTATGTGCCCGCCAAAGCGCCGTTTGATCTATGGAATCGTGAGGGGGCACGGGGACTGAAACTTTATGTCCAGCGCACATTCATCATGGATGACGCGGAGCAGTTTCTGCCCTTGTACTTGCGTTTCATCAAAGGTGTGCTCGACTCTAATGATCTGCCTCTGAACGTATCCCGGGAAATTCTGCAGCAGAATGCCAGCGTCGATTCCATGAAATCGGCATTGACCAAGCGTGTGCTCGATATGCTGCAAAAAATGGCTAACAACGAGCCCGAGCAGTATCAGGCGTTTTGGTCTGTATTTGGTCAAGTCCTGAAAGAGGGACCGGCCGAAGATTTCACCAATCGCGAGAAGATTGCAAAGCTTCTGCGTTTTGCGACGACCCACACTGATGCGCCAGAGCAAACCGTATCCCTCGATCAAGTCATCGAGCGCATGAGTGATGATCAGGATACCCTGTGGTACGTAACCGGCGAGACCCACGCGACCGCTAAAAATAGCCCGCACCTCGAGGTATTCCGCAAAAAAGGCATCGAGGTATTACTGTTATCGGATCGTGTCGATGAGTGGCTGATGAGCCATTTGATGGAATACGAGGGCAAGTCATTTAAAGACGTAGCCCGTGGGGATTTGTCCCTCGACGCTGATAACGAAGAGGAAAAACAGGCCCTTGAACAGGCAAAGAAAGACGCGGAACCGCTCATTGAGCGTATCAGCGCTGTGCTTGGGGATACCGTAGCCGAGGTACGACCCACCATGCGACTCACCGAATCCCCCGCGTGCCTGGTGGTTGGCGAGCACGAGATGGGGAACCAGATGCGTCGTATCTTAGAAGCGGCGGGACAAGAGGTACCCGATAGCAAGCCAATCCTTGAGATTAATCCTACCCACCCGCTGATTCAGCGCTTGGATAAAGAGCCAGATGAAGCCCGATTTGCGGATCTGGCATCAGTGATCATGGACCAAGCTACCCTTGCGGAAGGTTCACCCCTGGAGGACCCCGCAAGCTACGTGGCAAAACTGAACAAACTGCTGCTTGAGCTGAGTGGCGACTGAGTATGTTGGTGACACTTTGGCGTCATGGGGAAGCGGGTACGGCGGCAACTGACGAGCTGCGGCCTCTGACGCCCAGGGGCAGCAGCAGCGTGCAAGCAGCGGTGGCCGACTGGCAGACGTGGGTCAAAGAGCAAGCGCTCGCGGCCCCCGATGTGATTTGGCATAGCCCCTTAGTGCGCACCACACAAACCGCCC
The DNA here is from genome assembly GCA_913057135.1 of uncultured Halieaceae bacterium. GTDB lineage: Bacteria > Pseudomonadota > Gammaproteobacteria > Pseudomonadales > Halieaceae > Luminiphilus. Next base: position 22,138 of record CAJXNM010000024.1, on the reverse strand, counting down.
AACTACTAGAGCAATGCCTGAATTGTGCAAGGGTTGAGTGCGGCGGCTTGGCACCGGGCGCCATGATCGATAAGCCGGCGTCCTTTCTACCCGACAGTGGTGATCATGTGGTGTTGGTCACCCATCAACCGTTTGTGTCGCAATTGATTTGGTATTGGCTAGACGACGATGCGCTCGCCCCCCTGATGCCGGGAGGCTGGGCATCGTTACGTGTGACCGCCCCCTCGCGTGGTGGGGCAAGCCTAGTGCAAGCACGCACCAGCATTTTTGAGTGACGCGCGCCGTGTCTGAGGCTGATACAGCGCGCGACATAGTGTCAGAGACAGCGCCCGAGCAGCTATCTTACGAAATTGACGGTCTGACCTACGCTGGGTTGGCTTGGGGCAGTCCAGGGCAGCCGGTGGTACTGGCCCTGCATGGCTGGCTCGATAATGCCCTGTCGTTCTCGGTGCTGGCCCCTGCGCTGAGCGGGTATCGTGTCGTCGCCCTCGACTTGTCGGGGCATGGCTTGTCTAGCCATCGATCCGCCGATGCTACCTACCACATATGGGATGATTTACCTCAGCTTGAGGCCATCGTCGCCCTGCTCGATGCGCCGTCTGTGACGATTATGGGACACAGCCGGGGTGCGGGTATTGCATTGCAGTTGGCCGCCGTCCTTGGTGAACGCTGCCATCGGGTCATCGTCCTCGATGGCCTGCTGCCAGCCTGGCTGGATCAGAGAGACGCCGCCGATCAGCTGCAACGTTTTGTTCGTGAAAAGGTGAAGTATGCCAGTCGTGATGAGCGTTATTTCGAGTCCATTGACGCGTTTGTCGAGCGTCGCCGGCAGTACGGCTTCAGTGATGACAGCGCCTATAAGCTTGCGCCTAGAGCGCTAGAGCAGTGTCCCGACGGCTTGCGTTTACGTAACGATCCGCGCTTGTACGGTGCTTCGGCCTTGAGTCTTGGGCCAGAGCAGCGACGGCAGCTGTATGCATCGGTATCAGCGCCAACTTTGTGTATCCTTGCAGGTGACGGCCTTTTCAACGTATCCGAGGTGGCGCAGCAGATGTTCCGTGAGGCGCAAGACACAATGCCCCATTTCATTTGTGAGACAGTTGCGGGCTCCCATCACCTTCATATGGAGGCCGCTGCGGTTGCGGAGTTGGCTCCACGGCTACAGGGTTTTATCCAAACTGGACGGTGAGTGATTATCGATGGGTTGGTCTGGCGATCAGGTACTGGGAAACGTACTCCGTAACGTGTGGGTTATCCAGCGCAGTGTTACAGCAACTCTGGGGACCATCATTGTTTTGTGGGCTTCTGTTGTGGCTGCGGTCAGCGCGGAAAACAGGGGTGAATCAGTCACTCCCAGCGAGCGGCACCTAGATCAGTGGATTGCAGGTATTAATGATCATTGGTCGACCCAGCTACGGAGCCATACGTCTGGATCGATACGTGCGTTCCCCATCCCTCTGGGCGCCATGAAAAAAACTGCCGGCATCTGGCGACTTGAGTCATCGGAGGCCATCACAGGCAGTCGGCGGCGCCTTACCTGGCAAGTCGAGGGGGAACCGGTACTCGAGTTGTTTAACGCATTAGCAGAAACCATCGGCGAGTCCGCGGCCTTACAATGGCAGTGCGATGGCCGGGCCTGCGGCAATGCTGCCGAGTGGGCTAACAAGGTTTATCAAGAGCGACTGCTCTACGGTCGCGATGAATTTATGGCTTATCGGGCATTTCGGCTAGACGATGGTGTGTGGTTAACCCTATTCAGCGCTGCTCGTACCGCTGACCGTCAGTATTTGCACGTTGATATTGTTAAACCGCTACCGGCAGGGGGCTAGCGCCGCAGTTGTAACAGCGCTAGAAATTCATCTCGCGTGCGCGCATCCGAGCGGAAATTCCCGAGCATCGCCGAGGTCTTGGTGGTTGAGTTTTGCTTCTCGACGCCTCGCATCATCATGCACATGTGCTCGGCTTCAATAATCACCCCAACCCCTAAAGCGCCGGTCACTTGCTGAATACTATCGGCTATCTGCACCGTAAGCTGTTCTTGGATTTGCAAACGCCGGGCAAACATGTCGACTACTCGGGCCACCTTGGATAACCCGAGCACTTGCCCGTCGGGGATGTAGGCAACATGGCACCGGCCAACAAAGGGTAGCAGGTGATGCTCACACAGTGAGTACACCTCAATGTCCTGTACCAGCACCATTTCACTGGAATCTGAGGGGAACAGGGCGTCGTTCACAATGCTATCGAGGTCTTGGTGATAGCCGCGGGTGAGGAACGAGAACGATTTAGCAGCACGGCTTGGGGTGTCCCGTAAGCCCGGTCGGCTGGGATCTTCCCCAATTGATTCAATAATGTCTCGCCATTGCTGTTCCATGGTTTTCCTCCATAGCGCGGCCGGCGATGGTAGCATGCGCGCTTTTGTTCCGGGGGCTTAGAGTGACATCTTTTAGGACAGTGCTGCTGGCTGCCGAGCAGGCGCTCATTGATGCCGACGTCTATTGCGGTCACGGTTACGATTCACCCCATGACGAGGCGGTGGCATTGGTGCTGGCGGCGGCTCGGCTTCCGGGCACAACGGGCACGGAAATCCTGGAGAGGCCTTGGCCCCTAGAGGCGCAGCAGCGGTTAGACGCTTTTTTAAGACAGCGCACCGAGCAGCGTCTTCCAACCGCGTATATTATTGGGCAAGCATGGCTGGGACCGCTGCTGTTTAAAGCTGACGCCCGGGCGTTGATACCTCGCTCACCGATAATGGGCTTCATCGCCGATGCATTTGAACCCTGGTGGCAGGGAGGTGCACCCGACCATATTATCGATGTCTGTTGTGGTGGCGGTAGTTTGGGATTGCTCGCCGCTTGGACCTTCCCTGATACCCACGTATCACTGCTCGATATCGACACTGCTGCCCTTGCGCTGGCGGAGGAGAACCGGCATCTGCATGGGCTGAGCAATGTCGCCTTGCATTTGGGTGATCTACTCACACCTGTTATGGGGCAGAAAGCCGATATCATTTTGGCCAATCCCCCCTATGTCGATGCCACGGATATGGCGTCCTTGCCCTCTGAATATCACCACGAACCACGCTTGGCGTTGGAAGCTGGGGTTGATGGTTTGAATTTAGTGCATCGACTATTGCTGCAAGCGGCAGATGTACTCACCGCTGACGGTGTGCTTTTTCTTGAGGTCGGTAATAGCTGGCCAGCACTCGAGCAGGCATACCCCGAGCAGATCTTTACATGGCTCAGCCCAGATGTGGGCGGGCATGGCGTGTGCGTTTTGTATGGCAGCGAGATTGCTGCCATGAAACAGCGGGCAGAGCAGTGGGTTCAGCGGCTATAATGGCGCAGGGAGGATCGGGGTATGTCCGGTAATACGTTTGGAAAATTGTTCACTGTCACCACCTTTGGGGAGAGCCATGGACCCGCATTAGGGGCAGTGGTGGATGGCTGTCCGCCGGGACTGCCCCTCAGCAGTGAGGACTTGCAGCGGGATCTGGATCGGCGTAAGCCGGGGCAATCCCGTTACACCACCCAGCGGCGAGAGAGCGACGAAGTCGAGATTTTATCCGGCGTATTCGAAGGTCTTACCACGGGGACGTCGATCGGTTTGTTGATTCGCAATACCGATCAGCGCTCAAAAGACTACAGCAAGATCAAAGATCTGTTTCGCCCCGCCCATGCGGATTACAGTTATCAGCAAAAATACGGTATCCGAGACTATCGCGGCGGTGGTCGCTCATCGGCACGAGAGACCGCCATGCGGGTGGCAGCGGGTGCCATCGCCAAAAAGTGGTTGGCGCAGCGTTACGGTATTGTGGTTCGTGCTTGCCTTAGCCAGTTAGGGCCCCACAAAGCCCAGCAGCTCAACTGGGACACTGTCGAGCAGAACCCCTTTTTCTGCGGCGACCCAGAATTGGTACCGGTCCTTGAAAACTATATGCAAGCACTGAATAAGCGTGGCGACTCTATCGGTGCCCGCATTGATGTGCATGCTGAGGGTGTGCCCGCGGGCTGGGGGGAACCTGTTTTTGATCGCTTAGATGCAGATCTTGCCCATGCCCTGATGGGTATTAACGCCGTGAAGGGTGTGGAAATAGGTGCGGGTTTTGCCGCTATTGAACAGACCGGCTCGGAGCATCGCGACTTGATGAGCCCCGATGGATTTTTGTCCAATAACGCCGGCGGCGTATTGGGGGGCATTTCCAGTGGACAGACTGTGCGCGCCAGCATCGCGCTGAAACCTACATCGAGTATTCGAATACCGGGTCAGAGTGTCGATGTCGAGGGCATGGCCGCCGACGTGATTACGACCGGCCGTCATGACCCCTGTGTAGGGATTCGCGCTGTAGCCATTGCCGAGGCAATGACGGCACTGGTACTGATAGACCATGCCTTACGCCATCGCGGTCAAAACGCTGACGTGGTGACACGGACACCGGCCATCCCGGCAGGTAATCCCTAGCAGTATGCTATCTCGGGTAGCGCGCCGCCGCGCACGCACGCTGATTCTGGGTCTGGTGGCATGCGGCGCCCTTTTTTGGGGAGCAATCGATCTGGTCGGTGTGCCCCCCGCTAATCTCTATCGTCTTTTGGGTCAGGTGGTGGTTGGTATTGCTTTGGTGGTCGCACTAGCCGTCGTGCCCGCGGCCCTTATGGTTTGGTGGCGAGGGCGGCGACGCGATTAGCCAGACGGGTCATCAAGATCGATATCAAGCCCCATGGCATCGCCGATGGCGAACAGCCGATCGGCCCATTGCTCCCAGGGTACTGTCGGAGGTGCATACGCTTTCAAGGTGGCGCGAAACAGGGGCTCGCCAGTAAACGCTGCGTTATCGAGGGCGGTGTCCATCGACACCACACTGATACCCGCTTGTGCTAGGGCGCTGGATATTTCACGCACGATACCCGCTCGATCCGGGCCGACCAGCGCCAATGAGATATTGGAACCCTGGGCTGGGGGGGTGCCATCAGCTGGCGTAACGTGGGCGCTCCACGTGCCCGCTGGAAGCTGCTTCAGGGCTGACTCTAACTCGGCCACGCTGCCATCTAGCTCTATTGAGATGATGCCTGCGAACTTACCCTCGAGCTGGCTAACGCGGCTTTCTAACCAATTTCCCCCATGATGGCTGATAGCGGCAGCAAGCTGCTCTACAATGCCGGTGCGATCATCGCCGATGAATGTAATGACGTAACGTGGCATGGTGGGCTCCTGTCGTTATTGTGCGCGCTATAATACCGGCTTGCGCCACCCAATGTTGAATAAACCCCGACTTTTACCTGGAGAATGTGCATGTTAGTCACTCGCTCTTTATTGTTGTTAGTGGGCACTTTGCTATTGGCACCGTTGGCACTGGCTGATTTCGATTGGTCAGTGGCCCTGGAGGGGGATCACCGAGACGAGGGCAATGCTGCTCGCAATAGCGAGCGCCACCCACGGGAAACCCTTGAATTTTTCGGTCTGGAGCCGGGCATGACAGTGTTAGAGGTGTCACCCGGTGGTGGTTGGTACACCGAAGTTTTGGCGCCGCTCCTGATGAACAACGGGCGTCTTATTGCTGCTCATTATGATCCTAATGGTGGCGCTTACTCGCGACGCTCCCTGGGGGGCTTTTTGCAAAAACTAAGCGCTGACAACGAGGTTTACCATCAGGTGCAGGTGAGTTACCTGCAGCCGCCAATGAGTATGATGCCGGCACCTGCGAACAGTGTGGATTTGGCAGTTGCGTTTCGAAATGTGCATTCTTGGATGCGCATGAATCAGGTTGAGGCGTTCTTTGCTTCGATCTACGACGTGCTCAAACCCGGTGGCGTGTTGGGTATTGTGCAGCATCGTGGTGAGCCCGGTACCGACGTCGAAACCATGAAAAAGACCGCCTACGTCACGGAAGAGCAGGTCATTGAGTTTGCGGAGCTCGCCGGATTTGAGCTTGATGGACGTAGCGACATTAATGCCAATCCAAGGGACACCAAAGATTATCCCGGTGGTGTTTGGACACTGCCACCCGTGTTACGCGAAGGTGACAAGGATCGAGCGAAGTATCTGGCGATCGGTGAGAGTGATCGCATGACGCTGCGTTTCCGTAAGCCAACGGAGTAACGTAGTTCGTGGTTGGTGACTCGGTGGATAGCCCCATTAGCGAGCGTATCGATGCAACGGGTTTGAAGTGTCCGGAACCGGTCATGATGTTGCACGCGGCGATGCGACGAACTGCCCCCGGGTCAGCCATTGTGTTGCTAGCCACGGACCCATCGACAGAGCGCGATGTGGCAAATTTCTGTCGCTTTCTGGGGCATGATCTAGTGTCCACCGAGCACACTGAGGATCGTTTCAGCTACACCATTCGAAAGGCGCTGTAGACCCAATGGCTCACTATGAAGCCGCTGACCCTATCAGCGCACGGGAATTGCAGTCGCTGTTCGATCGCCTTTTCAAATCATCCTACAACGTCTGTTTGAAAGGCGGGGCGGTAGAGCCTTTGTACGAGCCCGCCACGACCTCAGCACCCGCTACTATCTATTTTCGTGCTGATTATCCTCGCAGTGCATTGCACGAGGTCGCCCACTGGTGTCATGCGGGTGCCGGGCGTCGTGGTTTGGTTGATTACGGGTATTGGTACAGCCCCGACGATCGGAGCGCACAGGAGCAAGCGGCCTTTTTCGCCGTTGAGGCCAAACCACAGGCTTTAGAGTCGCTGTTTTGTTCGGCGCTGGGCCTATCCTTTGCCCCCAGTATCGATAATTTGTCCTTGCCAATAACCGAACAGGCTCGCCGTGACTTCGAGCGGCGTATTCAACAGGCGATTGATCATTATGGGCGCGTGGGTCTGCCTAAGCGCGCAGCTCTTTTCCACCGAGCACTGATGGCGCACGCTAAAACCCTGCGGTGAGTAAATTGGGCGATGCCGTGCTGAAAATTGTTTGCGACAGCAATATTGCGTTAACCCCCGGTTTGCGAGCGCTATCGCCGGACATACTCCAGCTGCCGGGTAGGGGCATTACTCGCGATCACTTACAGCATTGTGACATTCTTCTAGTTCGCTCGATCACCCGAGTGGACACCGAGTTAGTAAAGGGCACCCCCGTGCGTTTTGTCGGCACGGCTACCGCGGGTACTGATCATATCGATGTTCCGGCACTTGCTGAGTTGGGTATTCCCGTTGCGGCAGCGCCGGGCGCTAATGCCAACGCGGTCGCCGAGTATGTTATGACAGCGATCGCTGCGTCGGGACGACTGCCCGATGTGATGGGCGGTTTATCAGTCGGGGTTGTGGGGTATGGTGCGGTGGGTCAGCGCGTGGCAACGCTACTGCTGGCACTCGGTGCACGGCCCACAGTCTGGGATCCATGGCAGGTCGTGCCTTCTCAGCTTGCGGCAGCCGATTTGGAATCTGCCCTGTCCCAATCGGTCGTGACATTGCATGCCAGCTTACACAACACGCCACCCTGGCCGAGCCGCCATCTAGTGTCCCAGCATTTGGTGGAGCGGATCGTTGCGCCCCAGTTGCTTATCAACGCTGGCCGCGGTGGGCTTATTCCCCGTTCTGCATTAGATGGTTTGGTCGAGCGCGGCTCACAGCTAGTGCTCGACACTTGGCCCGATGAACCGGCTATTGATGAACAACTACTGGCCCATACCTTGATCGCAACGCCGCACATTGCCGGCTATAGCGAGTTAGCCAAGGAGTTGGCCACAGAGCAGTTGGTGGGCGCCCTGCAGCGGTCTGGGCTCATGGCCGAGCAGCCCCCAGTAGAAACGTCCTGTGTAAGGACGTTCGACGCCACTGCTATTGATTTGCGTCAGGCTGATTGGTGCGAGCAGTTATTATTGCAGCACTACCCCATTATAGAGGACGACCGTGCATTACGTGCCTGTGCAAATCCCGGTGTTATGGCCGCCGATTTTGATCGACTGCGTGCCCATTACCCGTTACGTGGAGAGCTGCGGGGAACTCAACTGACGCTATCGGGTATGCCTACTATCGCTCAGCAACAGGTTTTATGCGGCTTAGGCACACAATGGCGCTAGTCCGTTGTCCGTTAAACAAGAGTGACTCACTGGTTAAAATATTAGCCCACTAACATGTTAGCCCAGTAAAGGTTTAGGAGAGACCCATGAGCGAGCAAGACGACAGCTATTGGCGGGATCGGTTAACGCCCGATGAATACCATGTGTTGAGAGAGAAGGGCACCGAGCGGGCCTTTACCGGTGAGTATTGGGACTGTAACGAGGAAGGGGTGTATCGCTGTCGCGGTTGTGGCGAACCCCTGTTCGAGTCGGGCAGTAAATTCGATGCTGGCTGCGGCTGGCCCAGCTTCGACAAGCCGGCACAAGCCAATACCATCGCCGAGGCGCGTGACACTAGCCACGGCATGATTCGCACCGAGGTTTTATGCCAAAACTGCGGTGGGCACCTGGGCCACGTCTTTCCCGATGGCCCCACGGATACCGGTTTGCGCTATTGTATCAATAGCTTATCGATCAAACTTGAGAAAGAGTCTGACGACTAGTGTCAATCGTCTAGATTCGCTTGAAGCAGCTCTTCGGTTTCAGCATCAAGATCAGGCGCCGGCGATGGTTCCACAATCACACCATTACGATCGATAAAGTGAACCACTGCCGGCGTCGAATACTGGGGCACGGTGTCATAGGCGAAAACCGCGTAATACTTGGGAATATTGGCGTTCCCGAACCGGTCATTGGTGTAGCCGTCGCGACCAGCATAAATTTTGACGCCGTCAAAAGGGGATTTTGGCGGGTGGAATCGGTTTCTTACCACCATCGCGCCGACCAAGTCTTCGCTGTCAGCCAATTGCCAAGTGATACGAGCAACCCCGTTATCGATAGTCACTTTGACATGACTGGGTGACGGCGGTGGTGTTCGCGGGCGCTCAACGAAGCTTATGAGCAGCTCGGGCTGTTGATGCTCGGAGGGCTCATTGCGCCAACTTACTTGGGTATTCTTACCGTCCTTCAGCGCCGTCGTTGCGCGGATCAGGAATTGCACATCCCGTCGCTCTGCGTAGTACTGCTCGAGAATTTGACGGGACAGCCGATCGAATTTGAAGAAATGCACCGAGCGCTTGGCCAGGGTTGCACGATCGACCTCGTAGCCGATGTACTGGATGCGTTCCCGTTGACGGACGCTGTTGTAATCATCATCGGCCACAGCCGCCAGTTCCACCGAGAATCGAATATCTTGATCCGCATCGGGTACAGAGGTGTTCTCCAGCCGCAACGTGGCTTCGGTAATGACGGTTCGTTGGGGCGATGGCATACCTCCTAAGACGAAGTCTGCTTGTCCGTAAAGTTTCTCGCCATCAGCATTGAATCCCGCGATCAGTTTGTCATCGTCAGTCCCCGAGGGCGTTACTGTGCGCACAGACACGGGACGAATCGCCACCTGAGAGGGGCGACGGTTGAAGACAACGTCAAGACTGGGACGGTAATGTATGCCATTACCAAACGGGCCAAAGCCAATATCGAATTGCATCATTTGGCTGTCATCGCCCAGGGGCAGGGTGGTTGGGCCCTCAACCCGAATCAGCACCCGCCCCAGTTCTATATGTCGCTGTAGCAAGCGTCGCTCGGCACCATTGAGCTGCCAGTTTAACCAGATACCCTGGGGCACTTTGTCCGACTCGATAGCGCTGGAGGTGTGCAGCACCTGGGCGTCGCGAATTTGATCGAAGGATGTCACATCGTTAACTGAATCAATGTCGAGAAAAGCGATGCCCCATTCCCCGAAGCGCTCGATTTTGGCGGCAACCCGATTCATTGGGTACAGGCTGAAGCCCGCACGGGTGATTTCAGCATCGTCGGGTAACAGGTCGAGATTAAATTCCACTACCCCGTAGCAGACACCGCGACCGCGACTGACACCCACAAATAAGGAGTTGTGGCCAAAGTGGGAGGGGTTTTTCTTTTGGTTTTTTTCCGACAAGTAGCCGATTTTTTGGGGCGCGGGAAAGATCGTGCGGCGAAATTGGTGCTCTGCGAGCTCGGTGCGCAGCTTGAGTTCAGGTGCGAATGGGCCCGCTTGGTCGTTTGGCTCACTGACAGCGCGCACTTTGTAATAGTAGTTGGTGCCCGGCTCTAATTGAATGTCCGTGAAGTGCCGGTTGCGGGTGATGCCCACGCGGGTTTCTTCGTTGCAGTGGGATTTGTGCTCGGTGCTGCGGAAGACTTCGAAATAGACGCTATCGCTGCCGTCATAGTCCCACTCGAGCTCCAGCTCCGTATCACTGCCCTGACGTAAGTTGAAATCACGGGGCCGACTAGGGGCACTTGGCCCATAATTCGCGGTAACACTGAGCGCATGAATCAGTGCAGGGATATTTTCATTGACGCTTTGGGTCATATCCTCGAAGTAGTCGGGGATATTTCGAGTGCCGACCTCAACGACGGTTGAGAGGATGCCCTTGTGGTATAGATATTCCCGCTGGCTACCGTTAATAAGGTTAGTCGGTGGTTTACCCCGATGGATGCCGTAGCGCCTGCCGCTAACTTTACGAATCTCCCATGCCATATTGGCACAGAGCGTGTTCAGGTCGGTGGTATCGACCTCCGCCTCGTGATTGAACTTGTGGGCGGGGAAGAACACATTGCCTTGAGAGTGATAGTCGAGGGCAACGGCGATATTCGGATGGCTCTCTACGAAGCTTTTCAGTGCTTGGGTTTCGGGCTCTGAAAACGCCTTTGGCCCGCTATACGTGCTGGCACTGGTATCGCTGCGTCCCTTAAATCGGATGCCGAAATTACGATTGAGATCAACCCCATAGGTACCATCACCGTTGTCCCGTCGGTTTTTACGCCAAAATGAAAAATGCTTGCGAGAAAACTCAAAGCCGTCGGGGTTTAGGCAGGGCACAATGTAAAAGGCACTGCGCTCTAACGATTGTCTCAGTAGTGGGTTGTACCGGTAGTGCCGGGTGACGTAGCGAATAAAGTGGTACGCCAGCTCAATACCAATCCACTCCCGTGCGTGGATGGTACCGGTGAAAAGTAGTGCAGGTTTGGTGTCGGCAGCTGCGCCCAGGCTAAGGGTTGCCAGCATGATCGGGCGCTGCTCCCAGGTATCACCAATCGATGTGACGTTAATCAGATCTGGAAATTCGAGGGCGACCTGTTCCAGATACGCCAACAACTGGGCGTATCCGATGTAGGGTTTTTTCATGGTTGGGTCCTAGATACCGCGTGATTACCCGATGTGTCGTTCTCTGGGGAGCTATCTGGCTCGCTCTTGAGGGGAGTGCGTTGCCATTGTTCGCTGGGCCATTCCTCGCTGTCTCTTGGCGTAATTACTTCCAGCGGATAGCCCTGTTCTTCATCGAAATCCTGATACATCTCCCCTGTCTCGGAGGCGCACAAACTGGGGTCTTGATCAAAGTGTATGTGCCGCATACGCCGCAGCACACGACTGCTCAGTTTGCCTAGCTCTTCCCAGTTGTACAGGGGAATCCACGGTTTGCGGAATTTACCCTCTGATAACAGCCACACCAAATATTGGCCTATCCAGTCTCTGATGTAGGGGAAGGCGGCAAAAGCGGTGGCACACTCAAGGATGGAGAGGGAGCCATCTTTTCCTACAGCCACATCACAGGCGAAGTACTCCGCTTTGGTTGCTTTGGACACCCGCACCGATAAATCGAGCACCTCCTGGGGAACATCGGCGTAATCCATATTGCCCCCTTGGCTCGTGTTTGTGAGCCAGCCGCCGTCAGCAGGACGACGCCAAAAGGCGCATACCGGCCGATGTCCGATCAGCATGACGCGAATGTCGGCGGCCATAGGTACAAAATCCTGTAAGTAGTAGGGGAAATAGCCCTTCGCATCAAACAGGGCTTTGGCCTCGGCGGCGGTATCGACTTTGTGAACAAAGTAGCCACCGTAGTTCGATGGACCGTAGGACTTCTTAATGATCTTTGGGAAGGTTGTGCGATCGAGATACCGGTAGGCCTCGTTCTTGTCGTAAAAAATTTGTGTGGGAGGAATAGGAATGTCGTATTTCTCGCACAAGCGCGTGACGTTTTCCTTGGATTTGTTGGGAAATTGGGTGTCGAGCGAGGGAACAAAGCGTACCTCGGGCAGTTCCCGGGCAATGCCGCGAAAGGTCTCATAGGCGGTGGCAGGTATATTGCCAATGAGCACATCGATTTTTTTTCGGCGTACTTCTTTGATAAATCGCTCTTTGTCATTGCCCCAGTGGTAGGTCACGATCTCAATTTTGTCGGGCCAGCCTTTGAAATTAGATGGTGCGAAGAACTGTAGTACGTGGTCGAGGTACAAGAGACCCAGTCGGGGCAGATCAGACACCTTATGCAACTCCTATCTTGCGCGCGATTAAGTCGGTGAGCACCGAAATTTTGCGGTCGTTAAAATCAATACCCATCGCCTCTTGCTCCGGGGTAGCAAATGCAGGAATGCCGTTTACTTCAAGCACGACATACTCTTCGGCGTCCAGATCGTAAATAAGATCGACCCCGGCGATGTCAGCACCCACGACTTCAGCGGCGCGAATCGCCACCTCTACCACTGCATCATTGGCCTCTCGTGTAATCACTGAGCCGCCACTGGTTATGTTGGTTTTCCAATCATCGTCTGGGGCTTGTCGACCATAGCAGCCTACGAACTGACCATCGACAATGTCGATACGATAGTCAGTTTTGTCGTAGTTAATGAACCGCTCCAAATAAAAGTGCGGCATGTCGAGGCGATGAATAAACGGCATCAATACGTCGATTTGACGCTCGTCTTCTATTTTGAAAATACCCGTACCGCCCCAGCCGTGCACCGGTTTGTAAACCACTCTACCATCCCATTCCCGAATAGTCCGTTTGAGCCCGTCAATGTCCTCCCGATGACATAAACGGTAGTCGGTGGTGCGCACGCCTGCACGATGTAACGCGTGAGCGGTTAGGAACTTGTCTTCGGTGAGATTGAAAGCCTCCCAGCTGTTGATACAGGTGACGGAGCGGTTCAGGGTTTCATAGAGATAGACCTGAAACGGCGTTTGCTCCCCCGCGTTGTAACTGAGAAAGAGATCGAGGCTTTCGACGGGAAAACCCTGACACAAGATTTCTCCCTGTCCGGCAATGGACTGTGCAAGATTGAGGCCGGTAATGACCCGGGCGCCACGTTCCTGAAGGCGCGATACCAGCTTTCTTTCGACACTGTCGCCGCCGCCGTTTTGGTACATCCACAAACCAACAAGGGGGCCATCGCCCGGGGGGATCATGACTGAGTTCATGGCTTACGGCTCCGTACCGCGGTTAATGAACAGTAATTGGGCAGATTATGCACGTTTGCATTAAAAAAAAGGTGACAAAAGCGTAATTTCGTAACAATTTAATGACCCAACTATCGCAATTTAACCGGCAGGGGCGTGACCCAATGGCGTTCGACTTTCGTTCTTTACAAGCGGCTATGGAGATTAATTCCTACACCCTCAATAAGTCGGGGGTGGATGCGTACGGGCAACTGATGCAAGAGAGTCTAGAGCGCTTGGGATTACACTGTGAGCGCTTCCCAAGGGAGGCATTAGGTGATCATTTGTATTTTACGTCGCCGGTGGTGCAGGGCCAGCCTCGTCTGTTGTTGCTAGGTCACCTCGATACGGTATTCCCACCGGGTACCTTCGAGGGCTTTAGCGAGGATGATACTTGGATTTACGGCCCGGGCGCCTGTGATATGAAAGGGGGCAATGCGATAGCCGTTCAGGCCCTCGCTGCGGTGCAGGCGCAGGCTGGCGGTCTTGCCAATATCGATGTGTTATTGGTCAGCGACGAGGAGAAGGGAAGCGATGATAGCCGACCCTTGACCCGCCAGTTAGCAACGGCCTACAGCTATTGTATGGATTTTGAGGCGGCGGGTTTAAACCACGAGGTGGTGATAGGTCGAAAAGGCATAGGCACCTTTACGATTGACTGTACGGGGAAAGCCGCTCATGCGGGTAACCATTACGCCGATGGCCACAACGCGAATTTGGCCGCGGCACGCATCGTTGAGGCGCTCATTGGGTTAACAGATCTTAAGCAAGGCACAACGGTTAACCCCGGTAAGATGAAGGGGGGTATCGGTGCCAATACCATTTCACCCTCGGCAAGTATTCAGCTTGAGTTGCGATTCACCCAGATTGAAGAGCGTGATCGGGTGCTTGCAGCCCTTGACGATATTGTCGCGCACACGTGGGTCCCCGGAGTGACACAGACCTTGTCAGGCAATTTACAACGGGAGGTCATGGCGCCGACCGAGGCACAGCAGGCTTGGCTCAAAACCCTCAACCAACTGCTCGGTATCACCCTGCCCACCGAAAGCCGGGGAGGGGTCAGCGATGCCAATGAGATGGCCCATATGGGCGTCACCACCCTCGATGGATGGGGTCCGTTCGGGGACGGGGATCACAGTGTCAACGAGCGCGCGTTGAAGTCTAGTTTTGAGCGACGACTGGAAGAGGTAACAAAGGTGCTAGCGTCGTTTAATGCCTACGCACTAGTGTGAAGCTGGAGCGGGAAACGAGGTTCGAACTCGCGACCTCAACCTTGGCAATTGTATGCCACTATAAACACGCCCCACCATTACCACACGCATATTCCCCCTGATATTTAGCTAAATTACTGTAATTACGGCATTTTTTGCCAATTGTCCGCTTTTTTCTAATGTAATTTCGTTTGCCAATTTGCTGTTGTGTTTGCATTTTACTGGGTATATTTTGGGTACACAGTGAAGCGGAGACACCAGCATGGCTGCCAAAGAAAGCAAAACACGCACGCGGATTACTCAGACGCTTGTGGCGTCACTGAAGCCAACCGGCAAGATTTACAAGATTTACGACTCTGAGCAGACGGGTTTCATCGTGCGAGTGTCTGCAACGGGTACGGTGTCCTATGACCTGCGCTATCGATCGCCGGTAGATCACAAGGACAAAACCTACACCATTGGCAGAGCCAACCGACTGGCGCTCGCCCAGGCGCGCAAGATCGCCAAGCAGAAGGCCGGCGAGGTCGCTGCCGGGCTTGATCTGAATTTAGCCAAGCGAGAATCAATCGCCGATGCCGAAAAGCAGAAGGCCTCGACG
The DNA here is from genome assembly GCA_913057135.1 of uncultured Halieaceae bacterium. Classification (GTDB taxonomy): domain Bacteria; phylum Pseudomonadota; class Gammaproteobacteria; order Pseudomonadales; family Halieaceae; genus Luminiphilus. The sequence goes on along the minus strand of CAJXNM010000024.1, from coordinate 7,065 downwards.
CTGCGCGCATTCATCGACCAACACTACGAGAAATACCTGCAAGACAGAGACACCAAGAGCAGGAAAGCCATCGTGCAAGATATACGCGCCAAGTGGCGCTGTGCCCTTGATCTCGACCTATCCGAAATAACCGAGTCATATGTTACAGACTGGCGTGGCAGGCGTGCCCAGGCCGGCATTAAGCCGTCGACAATCAACCGTGACGTGGGCCTTTTAAAAGCACTGCTCAATGTCGCGGTGAAAAAGCGCATGCTGAACAGCAACCCAATCGCTGGACTAGCGCAAATTAAAGGCGATAAAAACCCAAAGACACGCTACCTTAGCGAGAGCGAGGAAAAGCGCCTACTGGCGGCCCTACGCGAGCGAGACGATAGGCTGATAGCAGAGCGCGACAGCGCTAACCAATGGCGCTCTGAGCGCGGTTACGAGCTTTTTCCGGCCATACCTGCCGGTGGCTTTGGCGATCACTTAACGCCCATTGTGCTGCTGTGCATGTACAGTGGTTTGCGCCGAGGCGAGGCGCTGAGTCTCGAGTGGTCGGAGCTCGATCTGCAAGCCAAGCGCGTGACTGTTATCGGCGAGAAAGCCAAGAGCAAAAGCACGCGTCATGTGCCCTTACCCGCAAAGGCGGTCGATGCACTAACACAGTGGGCTAATCAGACCGGCGAGCGCGAAGGCCTCGTATTTAAGAGCCCTGTCACTGGCGGTCAATTGGACAATGTCCGCAGGTCTTGGGGCGCGGTGCTCAAGGCGGCGAAGATCGACAATTTCCGTTTCCATGACCTACGGCACCACTACGCGTCGACACTAGTGATGCGCGGCGTGAACATTTATACGGTAAAGGGGTTGCTTGGTCATTCAGATATTAAATTGACTGAGCGCTACGCTCACCTGGCGCCGGAGCACTATTCGGCGGCGGTGGCCGTGTTGGATGACTAGAGGGGCTGTGGCAATGGATGACGATTTAACAAAAGAGGAAATTGAGGCCTCTTTCAAGTCAGGCCTCGACGGCCTGAGAGCGCGGCTACGGCGGTTTGGCGAGCTACATTCTATTCGGCAGATGAGCAAAGAGCAGCAACAGGCCACCGCTGCTGACATACTCGAGCGCGACTTTCCAAACGATGAATTCATGCTTGCCGTAGCAGAGCTGCTACGCGGTCGAAAGATCAAGGCCTCCGTTGTGCGAGACGGCAAAGAGATCAAAGTACAGAGTGAAAAGGAAATACAGCTTGCCCTTGCCTATGAGCGGGCGATAAAGTGCAATGACAGAAAGAAACACCGCCGGCTGACTAGGGATGAAGTAAAACGGCGAGTGGCTCAGAAGCACAACGTCCAGCTTTCAACGGTCGCCAATGCTCACTCAAAATACTTCAAAGCAAACCGATGGTTCATTGATCGATTTACTCAGAAAAACAAGAAAAACTAAGTAAATTTAGACCCAAACGATTCCCCACTATTAGCCCCATCGATACACAAACCGATGGAGGCTTGTCATGCAAGACCACACCAACGAATCCCCTGCTGCGTCTCGGTTAAATACCGCCGAGGCGGCGCGCTATCTCGGCTATAGCCAATACACACTGCGGCGCGCTCGCGTCGATGGGCTTTTAGCCGGCGTTCAAGCCCCGGCCTACCACAAGCAAGCATCACGCAATGCCCGCGTGTTTTACGAGCGCGCAGAGCTCGATCGATGGCTTGCCCAATGCCGTGAGCAGCATTGCACAGCACAGACACAGGTGGCCTAGCGCGCAAAAAAAATGCCGGCAGGGGACTACCCAACCGGCATCGACGCAACCATCGACCGACCAAGACCGACAGCAGGTGAATTATACGATGCTTACCAATATCACTGAAACAGCCCAACGATTGGGGCTCAGGCGCAATGGCACACAGTACGAGGGGGCGTGTCTTTTATGTGGCGGAACCGACCGATTCCATATCAAGCAAGGCCACAGCCAAATTCTGCTGCACTGCCGCAACGGGTGCGACTTCAAAGACCTGGCGCAGGCTGTGGGCCTCGAGCAAGAGCGACCGTTGCTGCCGCGCCGGGCTGAAGTTGTGGCCGAAATGCCGACGCCTAACGCTCGAGCGGTTGAGCTATGGGGCTTAACTACAGCAGCACAGCCTAATCACCCCTACCTGGTACGCAAGCGGATCAAGCCACACGGCATTGGCGTCGTGGGCACTGAGTTTGAGCATGCGCCAGGGAATGTCAGGGGGCGCGGGAATTTGCTTGTGGTTCCCTCTTACCGGCGAGGGCAGCTGACCACGCTGCAATTCATCGGCGAAGACGGCACGAAGGGCTTTTTGCCCGGCGCTCCCCAGGCTGGCGTCAATTTTACTTTTGCCGGCGGCGATTCGGTTTGGATCGTTGAGGGATTCGCCACCGGCGCGTCGCTGCACGAAGACACCGGCGACACTGTAGTGGTCGCATTCAGCGCCGGGCAGCTGGGCAACGTCGCCAAATGGGCAGTACGTGCATTCCCTAGGCGACCTGTACGGGTGATGGCTGACGATGACGACGCCGGGCATAAGGCCGCAAAAGCAACGGGCCTTGACTGGCGTGTGCCCGATTTTAGCGGCCTAGATCGCGCACCCGGCGACAACGATTACAACGACTATGTGAGGCTGCGCGATGGATAAACTACCAGGGCGCGCAGTGGAGCCTGTTGAAACTAAACCACTCACACTGAGCAGCCTGCGCGGGCCGGCGCTCGATGAGGTCGATTTTCCCGACGTTAAGCTACTGAAAAATGGCGAGGTGCGCGTGTTGGCGACTGCCGAAAATGTCGCGGCGCTGTTGAGCAGCTGCGGCATTAGTGTCTGTTGGGACGTTCACCACAAGCGTCTGCGTGCAATCAACGTGCGATCTGTCGGCCATGATGAAAACGACTACGACATGGTGCGTGCGCTGCTCGAGTCAGAGGCGGCGAGGCATGGACTGCCGGCGGTGGCGGTCAGTCGGTTTCTTGCCCCCCTGGCGCGCTTGTCTCTGTCAAATCCACCGCTCGACTACATTAAAAATTTACCCGCCGGGGGGGTGTCCGATCCAATCGGGCAGCTAATTGAGGGGGCCGGCCTAGAGCCGCCAGAGTGGGCGCGTGTGGCCCTTAACCGATGGCTAATACAAGCATGCGCGGCAACCGATTTTTGCGAGCATGCGGTCTCCGGTGCGCGACCTGAGTATGGGTACGTGTTAACTCTTGTCGGCGCGCAGGGCATTGCGAAAACGTCGCTGCTGTATCACCTAATACCCGAGCCGATCCGCGAGTATGGTTCGTTCGGGCGTACGCTCGACCCTAGCAACAAAGACTCAAAGATCGCGGCGACTTCAAATTGGTTGATTGAGCTGGGCGAGCTCGATTCGACATTTAAGAAGTCCGACATAGCGGCTATGAAGGCCTTTCTGACTGACCAGTGCGACGAGATACGCAAACCCTACGCGTATGAGGCTACCCGGTCGGCGCGCAGTACCGTGTTCGCCGCTACGGTGAATCAGCCGAAATTTCTCGTCGATGACACCGGCAACCGGCGGTTCTGGCCTGTGACGGTCACTAGGCGATTTGAGTGGCCTCAGGGGCTTGCAGAGGCGATCTGGGCCGAGGCCTGGGCAATGTACACCGGCGGCGATCAGTGGTGGCTGACGCCAGGTGAAGAGGCCATGCACGCCAAAGTGGTGTACGGGTTCGAAGATCAACCGATGCGCGAGCGCTTGCTGGACGTTTACGACTTTGACGCCACGGGGCGTGCGGATTGGCAGACCAGTACTGAGATTCTCGAGGAAATTGGCTGGCCCAACACCAATCGGTCTGGCCCTACCGAGCTCGGCAAGCAGTTGAAAAATCTAGGCATCGAGAAAGGCAAGGGCCGTCGCTACGGGATGCCGCCGATGAGGAATCCTTCCGCAACCTCACTGAGGTTGTAATGAGGTTGCAGGTAGGCAAAAACCTAGTGTTTATGCGGCTTTCAGGCCGATTTACTACAACATACAACCTAATTCCAATATTCAAACTAAAAATAGATAGAGGCAGTTAAAGGGGTATATGCGTTGCTATCGAAAAATAGTTTGAAAACCGGGGGTAGGTTGCAATGTTGGCCAAAAACCCAGTGTTTATGCGGGTTTCAGGGCGATTACAACCTGTTGCAACCTCATTGAGGTTGTAAGTCAAAACGGAGCAGAAAATGGCAAAGCGATATAGCTACAACAAGCGATCAACCAACGTGGCGCGATGCTTTAAGGACGCCTGTCATATTCCGGCGGAATGGCGTGATACCGACGAGCGCGAAGCGCTTTTTCGGCAGAGTATGATCGTCGAAGTCTCGCCGCTCACTTTGGAAGTTTTCGCAGCCTGGGTGTACGTCGGCAACAAGCAAAAAGATTTTTTTCTATGGGTACCCGGCAGTCGCTGGCGAAAAATCAGTGGCGTGCCCAGGGCCCAGCTGGGTCAGTTCTTATTGCCACCGGTGGATGAGCTATCGCCGGCCCTTGCTGGGCATGGCCGCGGCTGGGGCATTTTTTCTGACGTAATCATCGAGGCGGCTGATGCGCTGGTGGTTGATGCAGAGGCTTGAGCGCACGCGTTCACCGGCGACTGGACGCGTTCACAGCGTCTCTGGACGCGTTCACCGGCGACTGGACGCGTTCACCGGGCGCTGTGGTGGCCCTGGCAGGGGGGGTGCAATGGGTCCTTCCGGGCGGATTCCGCGGCCGGTGCTTCGCGAGCACGGCGTAATATTTCTGCTTGGCGCTCTGGTTTCGGTTCGTATTATATGTGCCCTAAAACCCGCGTAAATGCTCGATTTTTGCCGGTTTTACTATCAAAGGCGTAGGCAAAATTGCTATACTTACTGTGCTGGCCGGGCGTCACCCGGCGATCGCCCCCCAGGCTGTCACCTGCGGAGCTGCAACCCAAAAAACCGCAACCTGCTATGCAGGCTGTTTTCGTATGGGCGCAGTTACCGGAGGTGAATACATGGCCCAAACCAAATACCGTTCCATTGAATGCCCAATATCGGTTCGCGCCGATGGTGATACAGCAACCGCTGTACTTGCCACAAGCGCGCCGGTAGCACGCTACGGCATCATGGAAGTGTTACAGATCGACCGAGAGTCAATCGACCTATCCCGTTCCCCCTTTCCCCTGCTGTTGGCTCACAAGGCCGACGAGTCGCCTATTGGCGTGGTTGATGACGTTCGCATTCAAGACGGCGAGCTCATCGGCACATTGCGCTTTGGAGAAAGCGAAAGGGCGCAAGAGGCGCTGAGAGACGCCAGGGCGCGAATTCTGCGCTCGGTTTCGATCGGTTACCGCATCGACGAGACGCAAGAGAAATACGGCCACACGATTGCTACCAGCTGGACCCTGCTAGAGGTGTCGCTGGTATCGGTGCCGGCTGACCAGAGCGCCCGCATCACACAAATTCGAAGTCACAAGGATTCAAACATGGAAACCGTACAAAACTATCAGCGCGAAGCCACTGAGATTGTAGGGATCGCAAAGCGTCACAATCGAATGGACCTGGCCGAGCACGCTATATCGAGAGGCATGAGCCTCGCCCAGTTCCGCGAGTTTATTCTCGATCAACTGGAGGACAAACCGCTAAATCTTCTCGATGTCGAGGACATCGGCTTGAGCAAGCGCGAGACGCGAGACTTTAGTCTTGCACGCGCCATTGAGGCGAAATGCAGTGGTGACTGGCGTCGGGCTGGGCTCGAAAAAGAGGTGCTAGAAACGACTCGCAAGCGAGCTCGCCACCCCGATAGCATCGTGCTGCCGGGTGAGGTTTTAAACAATTACAGCAAGCGCGACATTACGCTTGGTAGCCCCAGCAATGGCGCTAACTTGGTGGAGACTACGGTTCTCGGTGGCAGCTTTATCGACGCATTGGTGGCCTCGAGCGTCGTATTGGAGCGCTGTACCACCCTCTCGGGCCTCGAGGGCGACGTGGCGCTGCCCAAAGCCTCCACCGGCACGAGCGCGAATTGGTATACGGAGACCGGGCAACTGAGCGAAAGCACCCCGTCGTTTACTCAGGTCACGCTATCACCCAAGACAGTGGCGTCGTTTTTGGAAATATCTAGACGCACCATCCAACAGTCCAGCCCCGATATAGAGGCGCTCTTAAGAGCGGATATGGCTCGCCAAATCGCAAGCAGCATTGACGCGGTAATCCTGGAAGGCGGTGGCGCTAATCAGCCGACGGGCGTGTTGCAAACGAATGGCATTGGTTCGGTCGCGCTTGGCACTAATGGCGGCCCTATCACCTATGCGGCGCTTGTCGATCTAGTTTCTGAAGTTGAACAGCAGAACGCTTTGACGGGATCACTCGCGTTCGTGACCAACCCCCAGGTCGTGGCAGCTATGCGACAGACTCCGCGCCAGAGTGGCGGTGTAGAGGCAAACTTCATTTTGAATGGGGATAACAGCGTGCTCGGTCACAGCGTCTTATCGACCACCAACAGCCCCAGCGATTTAACCAAGGGCACGAGCTCGAGCGTGTGCAGCGCGGTTACGTTTGGTAATTGGAGTGATGTTGTTGTGGGCTTCTGGAGCTCTGGCGAATTCTTGGTGGATAACTTCACCAAGATGGATCAGAACATTATTAGGATTCGCGGGTTGTCAGATTTGGATGTGGCGGTTCGCAACGTGGAGTCATTTGCTGCAATCAAGGACGTTACGACGGCTTAACGTATTGATCCGACCCAGCGCTTACCGTTTAGGGCTTCCTCCTGGCCGATGGTGCGGTAAGTGCTGGTGGAGACGGCAGGTTTGCCCGGCACCTGTGGATCACAAGCCGGGCTTTTTTGTACCTGCTCGTTGGGTACGGGCTGGGTATAGAAAATGATGGCCCGTCGGCTGGCAGACCAGAAAATCTGGTAAGACGCTGATTTATAAAGGAAAATTTGGAGCGGGAAACGAGGCTTGAACTCGCGACCTCAACCTTGGCAAGGTTGCGCTCTACCAACTGAGCTATTCCCGCTGAAAATGGCGTCCCCTAGGGGGTTCGAACCCCTGTTCCCGCCGTGAAAGGGCGGTGTCCTAGGCCACTAGACGAAGGGGACGC
>CAJXNM010000023.1:5000-45650 GCA_913057135.1 uncultured Halieaceae bacterium | reverse complement strand
GAAAGTGGCCGAAGCGGCAGTCATCGGACGAATTCATCCCAAGTGGGGCGAGCGGCCGCTGCTGATTGTGGTGCGAACTGCCGACGGCAATGACCTTACACCCGCTGAGCTACTGCAGTTTTTAGAGGGCAAGATTGCCAAATGGTGGATTCCAGATGACGTGCAGTTCATCGATGACATGCCCCATACGGCTACGGGCAAAATACAAAAGGTACAGTTACGCGAGATGTTCGCTGACTATCAATTTCCTGGCGCAGGAAATTAGCAGTATTCAGTCACATCAGGGGGCACGGTAAGGGGCCACAGGTGTTGCTGGCGGGCTGTTGCTTTGGGGGCGCAGCCCGAGCTCACAATAGGTCCCGTGCTCACGATAGTTTAGGGAACACGGGGTTCGCCAATGACTGATGCGACACAGTCCGAGCGGGGATTGTTGCAAGCTGTAGTAAACACCCGAATGCTGATTTGTGTATTTACTGGCTTGGCGTCCGGCATGCCCCTGTATTTGCTGATTCAGCTGGTACCCGCATGGCTGCGTGACAGCGGTGTGTCACTTGCCGAGATCGGCTTATTCGCCCTGGTGGGCTTACCCTACACGTGGAAATTCCTGTGGTCGCCCTTGATGGATCGCTGGCGTTTGCCCCTTGGCCTGCGCCGTGGCTGGATGGTTGTTAGCCAGCTCGGCCTCATCCTTGCCATCGGTTTCCTTGGCGCCATCGATCCTTTTGAGCAAACCTCCCTCGTGGCTGCTATGGCGGTGCTCATTGCCGTGTTGTCCGCCACACAAGATATCGCGATCGACGCCTACCGCCGCGAATTGTTATCCGATGACGAGTTGGGTTTGGGTAACTCCATCCACGTACAGGCCTACCGAATTTCCAGTTTGGTGCCCGGTTCCCTGTCATTGATTTTGGCTGACCTTATGCCATGGTCTGCGGTGTTCTGGATTACCGCAGCATTTATGCTGGTGGGGGTGGTCATGGCGTTACTCGTGCAGGAGCCAACACGGGATGCGTTTGAGCCCAGGGATCTTCGGGAGTCGGTGATTGCACCATTTCGCGAATACCTGCAGCGTCGGGGTTGGCGCGATTTGGTGATAACGCTAGTGTTTATGGTCGCCTACAAGTTGGGCGACAACATGGCCACCGCCCTCTCGACACCCTTTTACCTGGACTTGGGTTTCTCAAAAACCGACATAGGGTTGGTGGCAAAAAATGCAGCGCTGTGGCCCGCCATCATCGGCGGTTTGGCGGGCGGGGTTATCATGTTGCGTTTAGGTATTAACCGCTGCCTGTGGTTGTTTGGTGCGGTTCAGATGCTGAGTATTCTCGGCTATGCCTACCTGGCCACTGTAGGGCCGGTCTTGTGGCTGTTGGCGGCGGTGATTGCCTTCGAATATTTGGGAGTCGGTTTAGGTACCGCTGCTTTCACTGCGTTTATTGCTCGAGAGTCGAGCAAGACCTTCGCCGCGACGCAGTTCGCCCTGTTCACCGCCTTGGCAGCACTGCCAAGAAGCCTTACTAACGCCACGACCGGTGTTTTGGTAGAGCACTTGGGCTGGGTATCGTTTTTCCTTTTATGCACCGTATTGGCTGTGCCGGGTATGATTTTACTGTTATGGGTGGCGCCCTGGCAGGGCCACTCGGTGGCCGAAGTAGAGTCTGTGGCTAAGGACTGCTAGGCTTGGATGGCCGCCGCTTCAGACAAGTCTGCCCATGCGTCTTCTAGTCCTACTCTATCCCTGGCTAGAGTTACTTAGCCTCATCCAGCTTGGCGTTGAGACCAACGCGCTCACTGCTATGGCATGGGTCATATTGATGATTCTGTTGGGGGTGGGCATGTTGCGGCGAGTGGGCACTGCCGCCGTCGTGCGCCTTCGGGAGGCACAGCGAAGCGGTATTCTGCAGCAGCATCTGTTGCTCGATGATATGGCGATCGCCGTCGCTGCTTTGCTCTTTATCATACCGGGACTGCTGTCGGATTTTTTTGCGTTGGTCGTGCTCATTGGTCCCCTGCGTCGCTGGCTGGCTAGGCGTCTACTGCCTGCGGACACCCGATCCGTGCATACCCAGACAACCGCTTTTTACACGCATAGTGATGCTCGCGAGCGTGACAGAAACGTGACCTTAGAGGGTGATTTTGAGCGCGTCGACAAACCCGATCAGGAGCCCTGACCACGTAGATCATTACGTCAGCGCTACGCACTTTTCAGCCGATTACGCCAGCTGATCACGACGCCGACTACACAGCGCTTCGCTTTGACGCCGAGCTGAATGCTGGTGGGCGTCTGTATCTATTTGATTTTCAGAGTTTTTTTGAGTTTCTTGGGATTTTTTAGCACTCTTTTGCATTGAGTGCTAAAAAAGCCTTGAATTCCCTACCGCCGTCCCCACATCCCCCTCGAGCCCCGTCTTGGGGCGAGTCTAACGATATCGTCAACTTGTGGAGACCAAAACCCATGAATATCCGTCCGTTGTACGACCGAGTGGTCGTTCGTCGCAAGGAAGAAGAGGAAACCACCGCAGGGGGCATTTTGCTGCCCGGTTCTGCCAAAGAGAAACCCAACCAGGGTGAAGTGGTTGCCGTTGGTGATGGCAAGGTTCTCGACAACGGAGAACAGCGCCCACTAGCCGTCAAAGTCGGCGACAAGATCGTGTTCGGTCAGTATGCCGGCAGCAACACCATCGAAGTCGACGGTGAAGAGCTCATCCTAATGAGCGAGAGCGAAATCTACGCTGTCGTCGAGTAATCGTCCCGAACATATTAGAGAGGAAGGAATTTTATAATGGCTGCTAAAGACGTACATTTTGGCGACTACGCCCGTAAACAGATGCTCGAAGGCGTCAACATTTTGGCTGATGCCGTCAAGGCGACGCTGGGTCCAAAGGGCCGTAACGTGATCCTGGAGAAGTCATTTGGTGCACCTACTGTCACCAAAGACGGTGTGTCTGTTGCAAAGGAAATCGAGCTGGCGTGCAAATTCCAGAACATGGGCGCCCAGATGGTGAAAGAAGTGGCATCTCAGGCTTCTGATGCTGCGGGCGACGGCACCACCACCGCTACTGTATTGGCTCAGTCTATTGTCAACGAAGGCCTGAAGGCCGTTGCTGCAGGCATGAACCCAATGGATCTGAAGCGCGGCATCGACAAGGCAGTGGCTGCCGCAGTAGAAGCGGTTCAGGGCATGTCGACCCCTTGTGCAGATAACAAAGCTATCGCCCAGGTGGGTACTATTTCTGCGAACAGCGATTCCTCTGTCGGCGACATCATTGCTGAAGCGATGGAAAAAGTCGGTAAAGAGGGTGTCATCACCGTTGAAGAGGGTTCTGGTCTGCAGAACGAACTGGACGTGGTTGAAGGTATGCAGTTCGATCGTGGCTACCTGTCTCCTTACTTCATCAACAACCAAGACAACATGCAGGCTGAGATCGACGACCCCTACGTACTGCTGGTCGACAAGAAGATCTCGAATATCCGCGAGTTGTTGCCGGTACTCGAGCAGGTTGCCAAGGCCTCTAAGCCTTTGGTGATCGTTGCTGAAGACGTTGAAGGTGAAGCGCTGGCAACCTTGGTTGTGAACAATATGCGTGGCATCGTGAAAGTTGCAGCGTGTAAGGCACCTGGCTTCGGTGACCGTCGTAAAGCTATGTTGCAAGACATCGCCATTCTCACCGGCGGTACTGTTATCTCCGAAGAAGTGGGCTTGGATCTCGAGTCGACCACCCTTGAGCACCTCGGCACGGCCAAGCGCATCACGATGGACAAGGACAACACGACCATCGTTGATGGTGCCGGTGATGCCGATGCTATCGCTGCGCGTGTGAACGAAATCCGCGTTCAAATCGAGAACACTACTAGCGACTACGACCGTGAAAAGCTGCAGGAGCGGGTTGCTAAGTTGGCTGGCGGCGTTGCGGTTATCCGCGTGGGTGCTGCGACCGAAATCGAGATGAAAGAGAAGAAAGCGCGGGTTGAAGATGCGCTGCATGCGACGCGTGCCGCTGTTGAGGAAGGTGTAGTAGCGGGCGGTGGTGTTGCACTGGTACGCGCTATCAGCCAGATCTCTGGTTTGGCCGGCGATAACGAAGACCAGAATATTGGCATCGCTGCTGCGCTGCGTGCTATGGAAGGTCCATTGCGTCAAATCGTGGGCAACGCTGGCGATGAAGCCTCTGTAGTACTCGAGAAGGTTCGCAATGGCGAAGGTAACTTCGGCTACAACGCGGCGACGGGCGAGTACGGCGATATGATCGAGATGGGTATTTTGGATCCCGCCAAAGTGACTCGTACAGCTCTCCAGGCTGCGGGTTCGGTGGCTGGTCTGATGATTACCACTGAAGTCATGATTGCAGACGCACCGAAAGAGGAAGCGGCTCCTGCAATGCCCGACATGGGCGGCATGGGCGGTATGGGCGGCATGATGTAAATCGCCGTCAAACTGCGTTAAAAACCCGGCTCCGGCCGGGTTTTTTTTGGCACGATAATGAGTGACGGCAGAGCAACCGGTTTGCTCGGGGTCGCAGACCCCAGTGAATTGGTTACACTACGCCGCACTCTCTCCACTGACTCTTCCACAGGTGAAAGCAATGGTTTTACTGGTAATTGGTGTTTTGTTGTGGGCTGGCGCCCATCTATTTAAGCGAATCGCACCCACTATGCGTGCTGGACTTGGCAATTTGGGTAAAGGGTTGGTGGCGGTGCTATTGCTGGCCTCCATCGCGCTTATGGTCCTGGGCTACCAACAGTGGCCACTGACCGCCACGAATATGTTTTGGGGGCGTCATCCTGCGACGGCGGGCATTAACAACCTGTTAGTGCTGCTGGCGTTCTACTTGATGGTGGCGTCGGTATTGAAGCCTCGGGTTACCGGGATTATTCGACACCCACAACTGACTGCGGTTAAGGCGTGGGCGCTGGGTCACCTGTTGGTGAATGGTGATACTCCGTCTCTGGTGTTATTCGGGGGCTTACTGGCTTGGGCAGTGGTAGAGGTGATTCTTATTAACAAGCAGGATGGAAAACCCCAGCTACAGGTCGAGAGTTCGTTTGTGAAAGAGGCCGGTACTGTGGTTGTCACCGCCATCGTCTTTGTTGGCGTCGCTCACCTACATGCGATGTGGGGCTATCCTGTGTTTGGCTAGTCGTCATGGCAGGAGGTTTCAACAAAAAAGCCACTCTAAAGAGTGGCTTTTTTTTGGAGCGGCTAATAGTTAACCGGCGAGATTTGCATTAACAAATTCCCAGTTCACCAGATTCCAGAACGCGGCCAGATAGTTGGGGCGGGAGTTGCGGTAGTCGATGTAATAGGCGTGCTCCCAAACATCAACCGTCAACAGGGGGGTGATGCCCTCTTCCGTCAATGGGCAGCCTGCGTTACTGGTGTTGTGAATAGCCACCGTGCCGTCGGCTTTTTTCACCAGCCAAGTCCAACCGGAACCAAAGTTATTGGCAGCGTTGGTGTTCCACTGCTCTTTGAACGCGTCGAAAGAACCGAAGGCGGCATTGATGGCATCGGCAATAGCGCCGGTGGGTTCGCCACCACCGTTGGGGCTCAAGCAGTGCCAGTAGAAGGTGTGGTTCCAGACCTGCGCAGCGTTGTTAAACAGGCCACCGTCAGCGACGGCAATGATTTCCTCCAGCGACTTGCTGGCATTATCGGTACCGTCGACGAGGCCATTGAGCTTGTCCACATAGGTCTGGTGGTGTTTGCCGTAGTGAAAATCAAGGGTTTCCTCAGAAATGTGAGGTGCCAGAGCATCACGAGCGTAGGGCAGGGCGGGAAGTTCAAAAGCCATGGGTATCTCCTGGTTGAAACCATTACGGTTGTGGTTTTGAAGGTCGTCGAAAGTACGCGCAACAGCGGCCTCAGGATCATCGAGCTGAAGCGTCTTGGAATTATAACGCTAGCATTGCCATCTTGCTTTAAATCCATGATCCCATCATGGTCTCGTGGTATAGCTCATATCGAGGAATCCTTTCAGGAGTCATGTGTATGTTACTGAGCCGCCCCAAGCGATTGCTTGGTATGTTGTGTTTGCTCTGCGCCCTATCCCCTTTTGGGCTTCGTGCCCAGACCTTGGTGTTGGTGTCGGTCGATGGATTTCGGCATGACTACCTCGACCGGTTTGACGCGCCCCATTTAAAGGCGATCGCCGAGGCAGGATTTCGGGTGCGCCGCCTCGAGCCCGTTTATCCGCCCAATACATTTCCAGCCCACCTGTCGTTGATTACCGGTTTGCCACCCCAGGAACACGGTATTGCCGACAATCATTTTTGCCATGAGGCTCGGGGTGATTGCTACCACATGGGTGGCGGCGGAAAGGACGCCAGTTGGCTTAAAGGTGTGCCCCTGTGGAATTTGGTGGAGGCCCACGGGTTGCGCGCGGCCACGTACTTTTGGCCAGAGTCCGACGCTCTTTGGGGCGGTCGGCGGCCCAGCTATTATTTGCCCTATGAAAAGCGAGCGCCCTACAAGGCGCGTGTTGATCAGGTCCTCAGTTGGTTATCACTGCCGGAGGTGTCCCGACCGCGATTTATCACCTTGTATTTTTCCGCGGTCGATGGCGCCGGGCACCGCTATGGCCCCGACAGTGCCCAGACCAGGGCGGCGGTAGCCGAGGTTGATCGGCATATTGGGCGGTTGTGGCAAGGCCTGCAAACCCTCGATTTACCCGATTGGTCATTGATGGTGGTATCGGATCATGGCATGAGCCCTATTCGCAGTGGTCACGAGATATTGGCGTCGGATTTACCAGAGCCCGAGGGTTTTGAGCGTTTGGTGAGCTACTCGAGGGTTCGCTATTTTCTCAAGGACCCGGGTGAACAGGACAGCCTAGAAAAGATCGAACAATTGGGGCGTGATCTGGAAGCCCTGTCGGCGGGCCGCTGGCAAACCCTTGATCGGGAGGGGGCTGTAGCCATGGGGGGTGTTGATGAGCACACAGCGGATCGCTTCACCTTACTTGCTCGCCCACCCCATTTCTTCACTCGCAAGTTATTGCCCGCAGACAGTGTGCAGGGCACCCACGGTTATCCCCTCGACGTTTCCGATATGGCGGCATTCGCCGTGGGTGTTGGGGCTGCCTTTAAGCCCGGTGTCACGATTGATGCCGCTCAGCAACTTGATGTCTATCCTGTGGCTGCAGAGGTGCTGGGTCTAACGCCACTGACCCCTGTCCCCAGTGATGGTGGGAATTTACGCCGGGTGTTGCACTGAAGCTTTGCGAATAGCGCGATATACTCACCGCCTTACAGTATTTTGGAAAAGGTCCAATGTCGCGCGATGATCTAACCGATATCCCCTCGTTCGCAGCACGACGAGACGAGGCCGTGACTAGCGCCCGTCCCAATGCGGTACCGGGCCGTTCAACTCGCCCTCCAGCTGCCACTGGGCAAAGCAGTTTGTTGGGTCGCTTGGCACTGACCATTGCCTTTGTCGCCGCTGCAGTGGCCTGCGCTTGGGCATGGCAGTTACAACAGGCCTATGACATGGCGGCAGCGGAAGCGAAGAGCTTGGGTGCTCGGGTCCATGATCTTGAAGCGCTACTCTCTGATACCGATGAGAGTGTCGAAAAATCTGCGGCAGCTTTGGGTGCTCAATTGAATGTGGTCGATAAAGAGACGCGGCGGTTAGAGCAGCGTCGTCGTGAAATGGACGCCCGACTCGACAAGCTCGAAGCGAGCTCTGAGAGCACCGTGTCCGGCCTCAAAAAACTCGAGACCACCGCCAGCACAGAAGCAAAAACACTGGCCGCAGCGACCGATGCTATTGCCACCTTACAGAAGGACGTCCGTGCGTTGACCCAAGTCGCGGGTGACCTTGAGCGCTTGGGATCGGCTGCACGTGCCACCCAAACCCATCTTGAGCGCTTGTCGGACTCGGTGAACAAATCGAACTTGGAGCGTGCTGCACTGGCCAAACGCATTGCTGCCAACGAGGAATGGATTGAATCCATCAACGCCTTCCGCCGGCAGGTGAATACCAGTATTAATCAGCTGCAGACTACCCTCAGGCAAAGCCAAACGACGGCTGGTGGCGCCCAACCGCCACCGGCCAACTGATAATCGGCAGCAGGTGCGCACTCACCTCCCGTGCGCGCCTTACCGATATCACGAACGTCCATTACACGAACTTCCACAAATAGCGCGCAAGGAACCCCTATGACCGTGATACAGCAGCAGGATCTCATCGACAGTGTTGCCGATGCACTGCAGTTCATTTCCTATTATCACCCCCTCGATTTCGTTCAAGCTGTTCACAAGGCTTGGGCGATGGAGCAAAACCCCGCTGCGAAAGACGCTATGGCTCAGATATTGATCAATAGTCGTATGTGCGCCACCGGACATCGACCCATTTGTCAGGACACGGGTATTGTTACTGTGTTTATCGAGGTGGGTATGGAGGTGCGTTGGGATGCTGAGTTATCCCTCGACGAGATGATCAATGAAGGTGTGCGTCGGGCATATAACCATCCAGACAATAAGCTACGCGCATCAATACTTGACGACCCCGCTGGCAAACGTCAGAACACCCGAGACAACACGCCAGCTGTGATTCACACCCGCTTGGTGCCGGGCAATACCGTGGACGTACGTGTCGCCGCGAAGGGCGGCGGCTCTGAAAATAAATCCAAATTGGCCATGCTGAACCCCTCCGACAGTATTGTTGATTGGGTCGTTAAAACTGTGCCCACCATGGGCGCCGGCTGGTGTCCTCCGGGCATGCTCGGTATCGGTATTGGCGGTACGGCCGAGAAGGCCGCGGTACTGGCTAAAGAATCGCTCATGGACCCTATCGATATTCAGGAGCTGCGCCAGCGTGGACCCAACAATCGTGTTGAAGAGTTGCGTCTTGCAATTATGGATGCGGTCAACAAGCTTGGCATCGGCGCCCAAGGCCTGGGCGGCTTGACCACAGTGCTTGACGTCAAAATCAAGGACTATCCGACCCATGCTGCCTCGCTGCCGGTAGCGATGATTCCCAACTGTGCGGCCACTCGCCATGCCCACTTTACCTTGACTGGAGAGGGTCCGGCGCTACAAACCCCGCCCGATATCGATCAATGGCCCGATGTCAGCTGGGAGCCGGGTGATAGCGTTCGGCGGGTAAATCTTGACGAGGTCGATGGGGCGACTGTGGCTAGCTGGCAGCCCGGTGAGACCTTGCTGTTATCAGGCACCATGTATACGGGTCGCGACGCTGCCCATAAACGGATGACGCAGATGCTGCAGCAGGGCGAGCCACTTCCGGTCGATTTGCGCGGCAAGTTCATCTACTACGTAGGACCTGTCGATCCTGTCGGCGACGAGGTAGTGGGTCCCGCGGGTCCCACCACGTCAACACGGATGGATAAGTTCACCGATGCCATTCTTGAGCAAACCGGCCTCGTCGGCATGATCGGTAAAGCCGAACGTGGACCCGTCGCCATCGAGGCGATTCGCAAGCACCAAGCGGTTTACCTGATGGCTGTTGGGGGCGCTGCGTATCTGGTCTCTAAGGCAATTACCGATGCCAAGGTGGTTGCTTTTGAAGACTTGGGTATGGAAGCCATCTATGCGTTCACGGTGAAAGACATGCCGGTCAGTGTGGCTGTGGATTGTCGCGGTGAGTCGGTGCACATCACCGGCCCTAAAGTCTGGCAGCAGCGCATAGAAGAGCAGGCGATTGAGCTCATCTGAGTCATTATATTGGCACGATTATGAAACTTCTGGCGCTGATCCTGCGGTAGATCGACCTCTGCAATTTGCGGGGGTTAGAACCGACGCGGATCTTAATATTATCGGTGAACCGTTGGTACAATTCACAGCGCCAACCCCCGATTATCTGCCACACCCGGGCGCCATTCGTGTCACTGGCATCAAGCCTTCAGAGGCATTGGCTCAGGGCATACCCGAGCGCGAGTTTATTGCGAAGGTGCATCGGGAGCTGGCAGCCCCGGGGACCTGCGGTGTCGGCTATAACTCCATTCGCTTCGATGATGAAATCACGCGTTTTGCTCTGTATCGAAACTTTTTCGATCCCTATGGGCGCGAGCGCAATCAGGGTCGCTCTCGATGGGATCTGATCGATGTTGTTCGCGCCCAGGCAGCGCTTCGGCCAGAAGGTGTGGTTTGGCCCCGCCGCGATGATGGTGCCATCAGCTTTCGACTCGAGCACTTAACCGCCGCCAACGGTATTGAGCATGGCAGCGCACACGATGCCCTGGCCGATGTGTTGGCCACCATCGCCCTGGCTCGACAACTAAAGGCGGCACAGCCAGCATTATTTAGCGCACTGTACGCCGTACGATCTGCGCCGGCGCTCGCGCCGCTTCTCGACCCAGCCCCCATGCGACCGGTGATCCACGTATCGGCTATGTGGGGGGCGCAGCGCCACAACCTGGCGGTGATCGTGCCCTTGGCTTTTCACCCGCGCAGTCGCAACGAAATTATCTGTGCCGATTTGGCCGCTAAGCCCGATTTCCTTGATCTTTCCAGCGAGGTGATTGCATCGCGGTTATTTACACCTCGGGCAGAGCTGCCCGAGGACACAGACCGGCCACCGCTTATCAGCGTCAAGCTCAATCGAGCCCCGGCATTACTGCCAATGGATTGGTTGAGCGGCGAGCCGGCCGAGCGTCTGGGGTTAGACGGGGCTACGTTGCGGGCACATCTGAAAGAACTGCGTGCAGCCCGGGACGCCGACCCGCGGGGCTTTACTCAGCGGCTGCAAGGGGTTTACCAGCAGCGCACTTTTGCGCCCCGAACGGATGTCGATAGCATGCTGTACGAGGGCTTTATTAGCGCCCACGACAGCGATCAATTTCCAGATATTCGCAACGCCGATGAGGGGGAATTAGCCAGTAGGCAATGGCTGTTCAAAGATGAGCGATTACCGGAGTTGCTATTTCGTTATCGCGCCCGCAATGTGCCCCAAAGTTTGACTGCGGCAGAGTTGGCCCACTGGCAGGAGCATTGTCGACAGCAGTTATTGGCCAAGCCTTACGATCTCGTCGCTTTTTCTCAAGAACTTACATCGGAATTAGCGCGGCCTGAACTGACAGATCGGCAGCGGGTGGCGCTAGAGGATTTGGCAGCTTATGCCCGCGGGCGTTGTCACGAGTTGGATATACCATGGTCTGAGCACGCCGACCCTAACCGCTAGCGCGGTATTGCTCGCTCGAGCGCCAAGGGCGTTACAATCATCATTGGCGGTGGCGGCATCCTTGCCGACACTCACATTAGCTCATTTTGTGGCGGTACTAACGTGCATTTTCCAGGCAGTCATGTTCTCAGCATTGCGCAATTTCAGCGCCAAGACGTCGATCGTGTATTCGCGGTGGCAGACGCCATGCGCCCTTACGCCCATCGGGAAAAGATTACCAGGGTCCTAGAGGGCGCCATTTTAGGCTCTATGTTTTTCGAGCCCTCTACTCGCACGCGCATCAGTTTTGGCAGCGCCTTCAATCTTCTGGGTGGCGAAGTGCGCGAGACAACGGGCTTTGAAACGACGGCCATCGCCAAGGGTGAGTCCCTCTACGACACTGCACGAGTACTCAGTGGTTACTCGGATGTCATTGCCATGCGCCACCCCGAGCCGGGCTCCGTCGCTGAATTTGCCCAGGGCAGTCGGGTGCCGGTCATCAATGGTGGCGACGGTGCTAATGAGCATCCAACCCAGGCGTTACTCGATCTTTACACTATTCGCAGTGAGCTGGCGTCCCGGGGGCGGGGGCTCGACGACCTGCGTATCGCGATGGTGGGTGATTTGCGATTCGGGCGCACTGTGCATTCCTTGGCGCGCTTGCTCCAGCTCTATCCGGGTATCCATATCAGCCTGGTGTCTCCCCCGGAGCTGGCCATGCCCGCCGACATTGTGGAGTCGGCGCGGATGGCAGGTCATCGTGTGGTTGAAACGGAGCATTTGGAAACCGGCATTTCGGGGGTCGACATTGTTTACTCGACGCGTTTGCAAGAGGAGCGCTTTGCCAGCGCCGAAGAGGCGGATGCCTATCGCGGGCGCTTTCGGCTTGATCAGCAAATTTATACTGCGCGCTGCGAGCCCAATACGGTGATCATGCATCCGTTGCCACGGGATTCCAGAGAGGGTGCTCGCGAGTTGGATATCGATCTGAACGATAACCCCAACCTCGCGATTTTTCGCCAGAGTGATAACGGTGTCTTGGTGCGGATGGCATTGTTTGCGCTGATCCTCGATGTCGCCGACAAAGTCGATACCCATGCGCGCCCCGTCAATTGGTTTACTGAGCGACGATTCTGATAAGTCCCCTGACTGGGCGTAACGGCGCAGCCACACTGTTGAGGCAAATGAATGACGGACGAGACGGGATTCTCCACACAATCTTCCAAGCAATTCTCCACACAATTCTCAGCAAACGATATTGAAGAGCTGGGCCGAGAGGTGGCGTTTCAGGGCTTTTTCCGTATGGAGCGCGTCACCCTGCGACATCGTTTATTTGCAGGGGGCTGGAGCAAACCTTTCAGCAGGGAGTTGTTTCAACGGGGCGATGCGGTTGCAGTACTACCTTGGGACCCGGTCGCCGATGAACTGATTTTGGTTGAACAGTTTCGAGTGGGCGCTATTCGGGCTAGCCATACACCGTGGATGCTCGAGTTGGTGGCGGGCATTGTCGAAGCCGGTGAGCAAGACGCCGAGGTCGCCCACCGCGAGTGTTGGGAGGAGGCGGGTTGCACCCTCGATAGACTGCATCCTATTGCCACTTTTTACCCCAGCGCCGGTGCATGTTCGGAGCAGATCCGCGCCTTTGTCGGTCGAGTGGTGGCTGCGGGTGTCGGCGAAGTGCATGGTTTAGACGAAGAGCAAGAGGACCTACTGGTCCACGCCATCCCGCGGGCACAAGCCATCGCTATGCTTGATGCCAATCAGATTAATAACGGTCACACCTTGATTGCTTTGCAGTGGCTAGCCAGACACGGCGACGCCCTGCGTCGGGAGTGGTTGCCCTGACCGCCCCCTCCAGCAAGGCGCAGCCGAAGCCGCGGCAGCGGGGATTACTTCGCTCAAGTGCCATTGTGAGTGCAGCTACCATGGCCTCTCGTGTGTTGGGCTTGGTCAGGGATGTCGTGCTCGCGAATTTGGTAGGTGCCAGCAGTCATGCGGACGCCTTCTTTGTGGCGTTTAAGATTCCCAACTTCCTCCGGCGTTTATTCGCCGAGGGAGCCTTTGCCCAAGCCTTTGTGCCGGTGTTAGCCGAGACTCGGGAGCAGGGGGGATACGAGGCGGTTAAAGCGTTGGTTGATCGCGTGGCCGGTGTATTGGGCGGCACGCTGGTTGCGGTCACCGCCTTTGCGATTGTCGCAGCGCCCTTGGTGGCGATGATATTTGCACCGGGTTTTGCTAGCGATCCCGAGAAGCTTGCACTCACCGCCGACCTTATCCAATGGACATTCCCTTATCTATTGCTGATATCACTAACCGGGTTTGCGGGCAGTATCCTAAATAGCTACGGGCGTTTTGCGGTACCTGCTTTAACCCCTGTGCTCCTCAATCTGAGCCTGATTGGCGCAGGACTCTGGCTTGCCCCGCGTATGCAAGAGCCGGTGTATGCACTGGCAATCGGGGTTTTGGTGGCGGGGTGTATGCAGTTGTTATTCCAATTGCCATCCCTCTACGGCCTGGGCTTAACCCCTCGTCCTCGATGGCAGTTAAGTCATCCGGGTGTTCGCCGCATTATGGGGTTGATGGTGCCTGCGCTCTTTGGGGTGTCGGTGAGCCAAATTAATTTGCTACTCGATACCGTATTAGCGTCACTGCTGCCGGCGGGAAGCGTTTCATGGCTGTACTACGCGGACCGCTTGATCGAGCTACCTTTGGGCGTATTCGCCATTGCTATCGCCACGGTGATTCTGCCGACCCTGTCGACGGTTCAAAACCAGCTAGATGGCCCCGGACAGGGTTTTTCGGCCACATTGCAGTGGGGTATAGAAATGGTGCTGTTGATTGCCCTACCGGCGACCGCAGCCCTGTTGTGTCTTGCTGAGCCGATTCTCACCACCCTATTCGGCTACGGTGAGTTTGCGCCGAAGGATGTGAGCATGGCCGCCTACTCCTTAAGGGCTTACACCTTGGGACTTAGCGCTTTTATGCTCATCAAGGTATTGGCCCCTGGTTTTTATGCGCGCCAAGATACTCGAACCCCCGTGCGTATAGGCATCATTGCCATGGTGAGCAATATGGTCTTGAACCCACTGTGTATTTTTCCGCTGTTGTGGGCATTCAACATCGGGCACGCCGGCTTGGCATTAGCCACAGCAGCCTCCGCATGGCTCAATGCGGGTCTTCTGTACCGCGGTTTACGCAAAGAATCAGTGCTGCAACAGGCGCCATCGTTAACGTTCTTGCTTAGACAGTTAGTACCCGCTGTAGCCACAATGGTGGCGGTTCTGCTCGCCCTCAACCCCGAATTGCAGTGGTGGCAAGGACAAGGCGCCATGCTTCGTGCGCTGGCTATGGGGGCTCTGGTGCTTCTGGGGACCCTGAGTTACGTCATCCTGCTGGCCATACTAGGCGTCCGACTTGACCATTTGCGGGGCCCCCGGGAACACCTAGAACGCCAATAGCCGCTCTTTCGGCTATCAGCTTTGTTTATCGTCTGCTACGCGGGCCACAGCACGGGGTTTTCTATATACTTTGGTGTTTTCACTTAGGCCAGCTCCCACGCGATATGGAACTTATCCGCGGCTTGCACAACTTGCGACCCAGACACCGTGGCTGTGCGCTCACCGTGGGGGCTTTTGACGGTATCCATCGAGGCCATCAGACTGTTCTCGCCCATTTGCAAGAGCGGGCCCGTGAGCTGAATCTGCCCACCACTGTTATCGTCTTCGAGCCATTACCTCGGGAGTACCTGCGGCCGTTGCAGGCGCCACCGCGTATCACTAATTTCCGCGAACGGGTTCAGGCCATCGCTGCCACCGGTATTGATCGCCTGTTGGTCCTGCCTTTCGATGAAGACATGCGTACCGCCAGTGCTAACAGTTTTGTGCAACGGGTATTCGTCGATGGCCTGGGGGCGCGCTATATCGCGTTGGGAGACGATTTCAGATTCGGCAATGCGCGGGAGGGTGACTTTGACTACATCCGACTGTTGGCGGATTTGCACGGTTATGAAGTACAGCGCACGGAAACCTATAGCCTTGATGGCGAGCGTGTCAGCAGTACGCGTTTGCGAGCCGTGTTGGCAGAGGGCAATTTTGCAATGGCCGAGCGGCTGCTAGGACGACCGTTTACCATGACGGGGCGTGTCGGATACGGACGCCAACTGGGGCGCGAGCTTGGAACACCCACCGCCAATATGGCTATTGCGCGTATCCGCAGCCCCTTAAGTGGTGTCTATGCGGTTGAGGTGGATGGTCCCGGTTTTGAGGCCGCGCCGGGGGTTGCCAATGTCGGCGTCAGGCCGACCGTCGAAGAGGGCTTGGCGGCCAATTTGGAAGTGCATTTACTGACGATGAACCCGAATCTTTATGGGAAACGCCTCACCGTTCGCTTTGTGAAGAAGCTGCGGGACGAACGGCGTTTTCCATCCCTAGAGGCCCTGAAAAGTGCTATCGCCCAAGACGTTGCAGCCGCTGAAGCCGTGTTGCTTGAAGCGCCTGTGAATATTAACCGTTAAACCAACGAATCAGCCCTTAACATGGCTCTACTGTACGAAGTGATAACCGGATGAGTGACTACAAAGATACCCTGAACCTGCCGAATACCGCGTTTCCAATGAAAGCGAATTTGGCGCAGCGGGAACCTCAACGTCTAGCGCAATGGGCCGAGATGGATTTATACGGCCAGATGCGCAAGCGCGCAGCGGGCCGACCCACCTTCATGCTGCATGATGGCCCTCCCTATGCCAACGGCGATTTACATGTGGGGCATGCGGTTAACAAGATTCTTAAAGACATCATCGTCAAATCCCGAGCGTTATCGGGGTTTGATGCACCTTATGTGCCTGGCTGGGACTGCCATGGCTTGCCTATTGAACTGAATGTCGAGAAGAAAGTGGGCAAGCCGGGTCATAAGGTGAGCGCCGCAGAATTTCGTCAGAAATGCCGTGACTATGCGGCTTCACAGGTTGAAAAGCAGCGCGAGGACTTTGTTCGCATGGGGGTACTCGGGGACTGGGAGAACCCCTACCTAACGATGGACTTCCCCTTTGAGGCGAATATTGTCCGCACCCTCGGTCAAATCATCGACAACGGCCATCTCCACAAGGGTTTTAAGCCCGTGCACTGGTGCTTAGATTGTGCCTCGGCGCTGGCAGAAGCCGAAGTCGAGTACAAAAATAAGGTGTCTTCTGCGATCGATGTGGCCTTCAACGCCGTCGATACTGGGGCGATGTGCACTGCGTTTGGCAGCGACTGGTCCGGACCTGTCGCGGTGGCTATTTGGACCACTACCCCTTGGACCTTGGCGGCTAATCGGGCGGTGAGCGTCGCCCCTTCTTTGCGTTATGCGCTGGTACAGATGGGCGATCGAGCGATTGTCATGGCAGAGGATTTGGTGGACAGCTGTGTCGCACGTTATGGCTGTGAATCCCCTCGAATACTGGGTCACTGTGAGGGTGTCGCTTTAGAGGGTATGGGTCTGCAGCACCCGTTCGCCGATTTAACAGTACCCGTTATCGTCGGCGATCACGTGACCACTGATGCGGGTACCGGTTGTGTGCACACGGCCCCCGCCCATGGACTCGAGGATTTTGAAGTCGGTAAACGCTACGACCTTGAGGTATTCAACCCGGTAGCGGCTAATGGGGTTTATCTGCCCGATACCCCGGTATTTGCTGGGCAACACATTTTCAAAGCTAATGACGACATTATCGCGGCACTTGAACAGCGCGGTCTGCTGCTTTGTCATCGCCCCTATGACCATAGCTATCCCCACTGCTGGCGCCATAAGACACCTATTATTTTCCGCGCCACCCCCCAGTGGTTTATCAGCATGAGCCAAAATGGCTTGCTCGAGGCGGCAAAAGCGGCGGTTGATACCGTGCAATGGGTACCCGATTGGGGCCGAGCACGTATCGATAGCATGTTGGAGCAGCGCCCTGATTGGTGCATTTCCCGTCAACGGACTTGGGGTGTTCCCATTCCCCTGTTTGTGCATAAGGTCAGCGGCGAGTTGCATCCCAACACGTCCCAGATTATCGAGCAGGTGGCTCAGCGCATTGAGGCGGCTGGTATTGACGCGTGGTTTGAGCTAGAGCCTGAAGACTTGCTGGGTGAAGACGCAGTCAATTACGACAAGGTAACCGATACCCTCGACGTATGGTTTGATTCGGGCGTCACCCACGCCTGTGTACTGCGTGCTAGAGATGAACTGAGTGCCCCGGCTGATTTGTACCTTGAGGGGTCTGACCAACACCGTGGCTGGTTCCAGTCATCCCTGCTGACGGGTATTGGTGCTTTCTCAAGTGCACCGTATCGCGCAGTACTAACCCATGGCTTCACCGTGGATGGCGAGGGACGCAAGATGTCGAAATCGATCGGCAACATCATCCCTGCGAAAAAGGCAATGAATGATCTGGGTGCCGACGTATTAAGGCTCTGGGTGTCCGCTGCGGATTACCGTAATGAAATCGCGGCATCCGACGAAATCTTCAAGCGAACCGGCGATGCCTACAGACGTATTCGAAATACCGCCCGGTTCCTGTTAGCTAACTTAGCGGGCTTTGAGCCCGATCGACACTGCGTGCCAGATGACCAGTTATTGCCTCTCGATCGCTGGATCTGTGGCCGAGCCGGCAAGCTGCAAGAAGAGTTACTGATGGCCTACGAGGACTACCAGTTCCATCAAATATTCCACAAGGTGCACAATTTCTGTGGTGGAGAGCTGGGCGGGTTTTATCTGGATATCATCAAAGATCGCCAGTACACCACACCCACAGAATCCCACGCCAGGCGATCCGCACAAACCGCCCTGTGGCACTTGGCCGAGGCACTGTGCCGTTGGATCGCACCCGTTCTCAGTTTTACCGCTGAAGAGATTTGGGAAAACATGCCTGGTCAGCGTGAAGATTCCGTTTTCCTCACCGAGTGGTATCAGGGCTTGCCTAGGATGGGTGATGACGCTGATATGGGGGATGAGTTCTGGAGCCAAATGCTTCAGGTGCGTCAAGGGGTCAATAAATGCCTCGAACGAAAACGCGCAACCGGGGCTGTGAAAGGCGCTCTCGACACCTCGGTCACCCTCTACGCGGATGAGTCATTGGCACAACGTTTAAGGGCCTTGGGAGATGAACTCCGCTTCGTGCTGATTACTTCAGGTGCAGCGGTTGAACCTTTCGCTAGTGCGCCGGATGATGCCGAGAGCTGTGACATTGATGGGCTCAAGGTCCGTGTCGATATTGCGAGCGCCGATAAATGCGAACGCTGTTGGCATCGCCGGGAGGATGTGGGGCAGTATCCCGAGCATCCCACGCTGTGTGGTCGCTGTGTTACCAACGTTATGGGCCCCGGGGAACAGCGCTGTTATGCCTAAGCCTGGTTTCTCTTCCCAGCGCGCCCTGTTGGGCTATGCCATTGCACTGGTGGTGCTGGGTCTCGACCAGTACACCAAAGCACTGGCGACAGCGCATCTACAGTATCGTGTACCCATAGAGGTGACCTCGTGGTTCGACTTAATGCTGGCCCACAATACCGGCGCGGCATTTAGTTTCCTCGCTGACGCGGGCGGTTGGCAGCGTTGGTTCTTTGTAGCCATCGCCCTGACTGTGAGCGGCGTTATGGTCGTTTGGCTGTCCCGATTGCAGCCCGAGCGGCGTTGGTTAGGGTTGGCATTGGGTGGCATTTTGGGCGGTGGATTAGGTAATTTGCTCGATCGAATCAGCCATGGTTATGTGGTCGATTTCATATCGTTACACTATGCCGATTGGTATTGGCCTGCGTTCAATATTGCCGATTCAGCCATCAGTGTCGGTGCAGTCATCATCGTGTTGGATAGTTTGTTCAACGGCCAAAGTCATCAGCCCGGTGAAACATCGGAGACCTCCCCATGACCGATCTATGCGTCAGTGAAAATACCCGAGTGACCCTTAATTTTGGTTTGTATCTGGAGGACGGTTCCGAAATTGATGCAAACTTTGACAAATCACCCGCGACTTTTGTTGTCGGTGATGGGTCCCTGCTGCCCGGTTTTGAACGGGCCCTGTTTGGTCTGTTACCGGGGGAGTCTGCGGAGTTTCAAATTAGCCCCGAGAATGGCTTTGGGCAGCCCAATGACAATAATGTACAAGTGATTAAACGCGATCAATTTGATGACGATATTCGTCTCGAAACGGGCATGGTGTTCAACTTTGCCGACGCGGCCGGGGGCGAACTGCCGGGCGTCATTGCGTATTTTGATGAAGACGAGGTGCACGTCGACTTCAATCACCCCCTCGCGGGTCGGGTGATCACATTCCGTGTGCAGATTCATGAGGTCGAGGCGGCGGAGTTACACTAGGGAAAACCCATCGCCCTTTACCGGCACTGGAGAGCAGTTTATGGATATCGTTCTTGCCAATCCTCGCGGTTTTTGTGCGGGCGTCGATCGAGCTATCGATATTGTTAATCGGGCGCTCGAGGTGTTTGGGCGGCCTGTTTATGTGCGGCATGAGGTCGTGCACAACCGCTTCGTGGTTGAGGATTTACGCAATCGAGGAGCCGTTTTTGTCGATGAACTCGATGAAGTGCCCGACGATGCGCTGGTTATTTTCAGTGCCCATGGGGTCTCTAAGGCGGTGCAAGAGGAGGCCAAGGGGCGCGGGCTGCGTGTGTTTGATGCCACTTGCCCATTGGTGACGAAAGTACATGTAGAGGTCGCTGCATTCAGCACCGCGGGGCGTGAGTGTGTACTCATCGGACATGCAGGACACCCAGAGGTCGAGGGCACGATGGGGCAGTACGATGTGAGCGCGGGCGGTCGCATCTATCTGGTGGAGGATGAACAACAGGCGGCAACCCTCGAGGTTAATGACCCCGACAATTTGGCCTATGTGACCCAAACAACCCTATCGGTCGATGATACCGCGCGGGTTATCGACGCGTTGCGTGCTCGCTTTCCCAATATCGAAGGGCCCCGCAAAGACGATATTTGCTATGCCACGCAGAACCGGCAAGATGCAGTCAAACTGCTAGCGGAGCAGGTCGATGTGGTGCTGGTCATTGGCTCGCCCAATAGCTCAAATTCGAATCGCTTGCGCGAGCTCGCGGAGCGCTGTGGCGCCCGTGCTTATCTACTCGACGATGCTAGTATGCTGCAAGACGCTTGGTTTCAAGATGCCGATAGCGTTGGGGTGACCGCGGGCGCATCGGCCCCTGAAACCTTGGTGCAGGGTGTTGTGTCGGCATTGCAAGGGGTAGGGGTGGGTACGGTACGCTCCATCGAAGGTCAGCCTGAAAATATCACTTTTTCGCTGCCGAAAGCGCTGCGTATACCTGCAACCAATCTATAGCGGTATTGGCCAAATACGCAGTCATTGACGGTTGAGGTCTTGCATATCAGGTCGATAGCCATCTGTTTGATGTCAGTGCGCTGGCCACTTCAGCAACACTGACACAGGCTGGCTGCCCCATCGATCAGGGCTTTTACAGTGTCGGTTCCACACTTGCTTACGCGCTACTCGGGGCACAGGGCCCGAAGTGGCTTCACGCTCTTGGAGTTGATGGTGTGTCTGGCAATACTTGCGCTACTTAGCACAGTGGCGGTGCCATCGTTTCAAAAACAGATATCCTCAACTCGCGCTCAAGCGACGGCACGAGCACTAATGTCCGCCGCTATGTTGGCTCGAGCCAGTGCGATTCGACAGGGCGCGCCTGTCACCCTGTGTCCCGATCAAGTCGATTGTGATGGTTACTACGACCGGGGCTTTGGGGTCTATCAGGACAGTCGTGCGCCAATAAGGGTCTACGGCGTCGACGATGGCATTCGCATTGGTAATCGAGCAGGCAGCCGCCGGGCTTCGGAGGCGGTAACCTGGGATGGGCGCGGTATCGGCAATCGGAATTTGACCTGGGTCGTATGCGTTAGCGGGGGTGATCCTTGGGCTGTGGTGCTAAACAGAGTGGGGCGTCCGAGATTAGAGCGTGGTATTGGTCAATGCTTGGGGGCTACTTGACGGTGGCTACCGGTCCTCGAGTCCAAGTTTCTTTAAACGATAGCGTAAGCTACGAAAGCTAATACCGAGAGCGGCGGCTGTGGCGGTTTTGTTCCAGCGCTGCTGCTGCAGCGCTTCCGCTAGAATTTTTCGCTCAATCGATTCTAAGTAACCCTCCAAATCGCCATCGACGGCCTGGAGCAATTCGCGGCTCTGGTCCGCGTCGGATAGTGTGGCTGGGTCTGATGACCCCTTTACCTGGCTGGCATGATCTATCACCCCGTCAATACTGAGATCCTTTGCCTGCAGTTCCGGGTGATCGCTGAGGGCGTTGGCGCGCGCCAGGATATTTTCGAGTTCCCGGACATTGCCGGGGAAATCGTACTGGCACAGACGCTCGAGAGCTTCCGCCGACAAGGTTTTCGGTGGCTGTGATTGGCTATCGGCCATTTGCCTAAGCAGATGGTTTGCCAATAAGGAAATATCCCCTCGTCGTGCACGCAGTGGTGGTACTTCGATAGCGATTACATGAAGGCGGTAATAAAGATCGTCTCGGAAACGGCCTTGGGCGACCTCTTCGGCAAGATTCTTATGGGTCGCGCTGAGCAAGCGCACATCGGTTGCCACTTCTTTGTCTGAGCCGACGGGCCTCACCGCTTTCTCTTGCACCGCTCGCAACAAACGTACTTGCACGTTAAGGGGTAAGTCCGCGACCTCGTCAAGTAATAGGGTGCCCCCCGAGGCGGCTTGAAACAGACCCGATTTGTCGCTGGAGGCACCGGTAAACGCGCCTTTGATATGACCAAACAATTCACTTTCAACGAGCTCGGGGGGTATGGCACCACAGTTGACGGCGATGAAAGGCTTCTGCCCCCTTGAACTCAAACGATGGATTTGTTTTGCCACCACCTCTTTACCGACACCTGACTCGCCATAGATGTGCACGGGTGCCTGACTTCGGGCTACCTTTTCGACTTGCTCCCGCAAGCGACACATGGGCTCAGTGGTACCGAGTAATTCATCGGGAGCGGTGTTGGGCGGAGTCATTTGCAGTCGTAAGGCATGACTGACGATGCCGCGCAGCTTATCGAGAGCGAGTGGTTTGCTGACAAAATCAAAGGCCCCTAACTTCAGGGCTTCAATGGCACTTTCGACACTGCCATGGGCTGTGATCATGGCAACGGGTATGTGTGGATAGTGTTGTTGAATATGTTCAATGAGACTCAAGCCATTGCCATCGGGCAGGCGCATATCGGTCAAACAAAGATCAATCGACGACGTCGTTAAAGCGCGCTGGGCCTGAGCTAAGGTCTCTGCGCGCTGAGTCTCTAGGTTCATTCGGGCCAGGGTGATTTCGAGTAGCTGAAGGATGTCGGGTTCATCGTCCACGAGCAGTACGGTTTGCTGTGTCATGGGATCACTTCTGCTCCATTTTCAAGCTCACTCTGAAGCTGCTCTCACCGGCAGCGGTTTTCCGATACCCTAATTCGGCACCGTTTAGCTCGCACAGTTCTTTGCACAAATATAAGCCCAATCCACTACCGTCTTGGGACGTCGTGAAAAACGGCTCAAACAAACGTGGCATGAGGTTATCGGGTACGCCGAGCCCACCATCGATGATATCGATGTGCAGTTGTCCACCCATGTTATCCCGTTCAACCACCACTCTCACCGATGCGTGACCGGTATCGTCTTGAGAATGCCTCAGTCCGTTATCGATTAAATTGGTCATGATCCGTTCTAGATGTTTGGGGTCAAACTGAATAGTCAGATCGGGGTCGCAGTGCTCAAAGAGCAAGTCACAGGGTTGGGTACGTTGCTCGCTGTAGATGGTGTGGAAATTACTCAGCCACGTTGCCAACGCCAACAGGATTTGACGGGGTGGTTCTCGTCGTGACACGTCCATGACGTTTTGGATGATATCGCTGACCCGAGCGCTGTTGTTGACCAAAATATCGCAAAGCACCGCATCCGCCGCGTCCACTGTGGGGCTCTCCGATAATAGTTGTGCCGCATGACTGATAGCGGACAGTGGATTGCGGATCTCATGGGCGATACTCGCTGTCAGCTTGCTCAGGGAGTTCAATTTTAGGGATTGGGCAAATTGGGTGACCGGGGTGTAGTCATCGATGAAGATTAATTTATCGGACGCACTGGCGGAGTCGAGGGAGGCAAAGTTAGCGATTAACGCAGGGCCATCAGTTTCAGCGCGAAACGGTTCTGGACGCACCCGTCCCTCCTTGAGCCAGACACTAAATTGTGTGCCGAGTTCGGGTGCAATGGTTGAAAGCGTCGTTCGTTGGCCTTCATCGAGATTTAATAGGCGTCTGGCGGCGGCATTGATTGGATGGCATTGACCGTTATCCCGAGCTAATAGGATGCCGGTTTCCATGCGTGAAATGATCTGCTCATTGAGTTGCTGCAAGGCCGCAACTTGGCCCTCTGCAGAGCGCCGCTCTGCCTCGGCTTTACTCAATCGGCTCGCCAGTACTTGCACCAGTAATGACACGGCGAAGAATAAGCTGCCCAGAATCCCCGCTGGCAACATCATGCTGACATCGGCATCCCCTCGGGTGACTAACCACAAGGTGTCGATGAGCAGCGCCAGTACCGCGATGGCAGCGACGAGGGTCGCCAGTATCCGTGTCTGAAACAATACCGCGGCGGCGGCCACCGTAATCAGGTACAGGGCAGAAAAACCACCGAGAATTCCGCCACTGGCACTGGCAAATAATGTAATCGTCAGTATGTCGAGTAGTAATAGCCCGAAATAGCCCGTTTCCGACTGTTGCAGGGCTTTACCCAAAGGCCCAATCAGGACCAGCGCCGATGTCAAAAGAATACCAATGCCGGACACCAGTAGCGGTCGATCGAAGTTCATCATGATGTTGGCTGTTGCAGGAACAATCATGAGCATCAGTAAGCCGGCGCCCAACAACACCCGATAGCCGTTGTAAACGATGAACGAGCGCGCATGGGTGGTGGCTGGGGCAGGGGTAGATAGCAGTCCGCGATGCACGTCACTCAGTTGCAGTACGGGGCCGCTATCGGATTGTTGTTTCGTTTCGGTCATAGGGCGGAGCATAGCAGGGCTGATACTGTAGGGGTGCTGTCCCAACACAGTGACGCTGAAAGGGGAGTAAGACCACGGGCAGCGGTTACAGCGGGCGTTTCGGTGGTTACACTTCGCCTCCTATATCGATTGCGACGACCGGCGGATATCACCATATGAAACTATGCATGGCGCAGATCAATACCTTTGTCGGCGACTGGGCGGGTAATGCACAACAGGTACTCGAGGCCTGTCGTGCTGCGGCGAAGGAGCATCAGCGTGCGGTGGTGGTGTTTCCAGAGTTGACCTTGTGCGGTTATCCACCGGAGGATTTACTGCTGCGCCCGAGTATCGGTGCTCAGACCGAAGCGGCATTAACCCAATTGTGTCGTGAACTGCCGAGAGACCTGTGGGTCGTATTGGGGTATCCCCGTTCGACCCCATCGGGTTTGTTCAATGCCGCGGGTGTGATTCATGACGGTCGGTTAGTGGCCGAGTATTACAAGCAGTTCCTGCCTAATTACCAAGTTTTTGATGAGTTACGTTACTTCGCAGCAGGGCAAGAGCCCTGCGTCATCGATATCGACGGAACCGCCGTCGGTATTACGCTATGTGAGGACATTTGGAATCCAGAGCCGGCGGCTAAGGCTGCGGCTGCGGGTGCCGAGCTACTGATTAATTTAAATGCCTCCCCATTCCATCGCGGTAAACGACGCGAGCGCCTTGATCTCGTCGCGGAGCGTGCAAGAAGTCATCGCTTCCCAGTAGTCTATGTCAATCAGGTTGGTGGGCAAGATGAGCTGGTGTTTGATGGTGGCTCCTTTGTCGTCGATGCCGAGGGCGTGCTGATCCAGCGTGCGCCTGAATTTGAAGAGGGCTGCTATTGGGTGGCGCTTGAGCGAACATCCACTGGTGTCACCGTCTCCCCGGCCCAGCAGGCACCCGAACTCGATGACGTGGCCTCGGTGTGGCACGCCTTGGTGTTGGGTGTCAAAGACTATGTCAACAAGAATGGTTTCCCTGGGGTGGTGTTGGGGTTGTCGGGTGGTATTGATTCTGCGGTAACACTGGCGGTGGCGGTCGATGCCCTCGGGGCAGAGCGAGTGCACGCTGTCATGATGCCCTTTCGATATACCGCTTCTATGTCGATTGAAGACGCGGAGGCAGAGGCCCGCGCCTTAGGGGTTAGCTATCGGGCGATTTCAATAGAGCCCATGTTTGAAAGCTTTGCGGGCGCATTGGCCGATGAATTTGCAGGGCTAGACACCGATATTACCGAGCAGAACCTACAGGCCCGCTGTCGCGGTGTCGTCTTGATGGCCATATCGAATAAAAAGAACCTGTTGGTACTGACCACCGGTAACAAGAGCGAGTTGGCGGTGGGTTACTCGACCCTGTACGGGGATATGGCCGGCGGCTTCGATGTACTTAAAGATTGTCCAAAGGGACTGGTCTATGCCTTGGCGCGGTATCGCAACAGGGTCAGTCCGGTTATTCCTGAGCGTGTTATCACGCGCCCACCCTCGGCTGAACTGGCACCCGACCAAACGGATCAGGACAGTTTGCCCGATTACGATGTACTCGATGCCATCGTTGAACAGTACGTCGAACGGGATGCGAGTCCGGAAGATATGATCGCCGCGGGTTTTGCCCCCGAGGCGGTCAATCGCGTGGTTCGCCTGGTCGATTTGAATGAATACAAACGACGCCAGTCACCGGTCGGTGTGCGTATCACACAGCGGGGGTTTGGTCGTGATCGCCGCTACCCAATTACCTGGGCGTGGCGAGCACGCTAGCTAGCGCTGTGGACGATAGTTGAACTGGGGTGGCTCAGGTGGGTCGAATAAGCCCAGCGATATTTTATTCACCCATGACTGCTCAAGACCATCTAAGTCATAGACCGTATCAAAATTACCGTCTTGGTCGAGGGTTGGATGGTCGGGGAAGTTTTCCCGCAGTACAGCAACACTGTCGAGGGCCAAATCATCTAAGCCAAGGAGGAAATAACCCTGAGCCATGATGGCGAGCCCATCGGCAACGGAGGGCGTCTGCTGCATGTGTTCGACTACCCAGCGACCGCGATTAAGTGCCGCCATATAAGCGCCGCGGCGAAAATAGTAATTGGCCACGTGAATTTCATGACGCGCAATCATGTTGCGCATGTGCACCATGCGCTGGCGGGCATCGGGTGCATAGGGACTGTCGGGGAATCGGGCCAACAGCTGCGCGAATTCCGCAAAGGCCTCTTTGATGTGGCTCACGTCCCGCTTGGTATCGTCAGTTGGCACAAACTTGGCAAAGAAATCCGGTTCTAAATCGTAGGCGGCTAGGCCTTTCATATAAAACGCGTAATCAACACTGGGATGTTGAGGGTGAAGCCGAATAAAACGGTCAGCCGCTTCTATGGCGGCTTCATACTCATAGGCGCCGAAGTGGGCATAAATCAGTTCTAATTGGGCTTGCTCGGCGTATCGGCCAAATGGGTAGCGGCTCTCGAGCAACTGCAATGTGCGTATGGCTAAATCGAAATTCTGATTTTCCAGATGCTCTTGCGCATCAAAATAAATCTGCTGTTCCCCTGAATCGGCAATTGGCACGTCCTCGTCATCACCAAACCACGAGCAGCCGGATATCAGCAGGATAGATGCCAAGGTGAAGGCGAGATGCAGCGGGCTTCTGTGTGAGTGACCATCGGAACGGCGGGATGCGCGTGGGTTAGAGGCTTGGGTCAAGGGTCACGACTCCATCGTGTTAGTATGGGCTAATCTGTAAGTGTACCGCCGACAAGTGCTGGCGCCCACCTTTTGCTGACGTTCTATCCTCCATGACCGCAGATATCCCAACGACCATTAATGAACGTGCGCAGGTGCCAATCGCATTGCATGGCAGTCGTTTGGACCAAACGGCGGCGGCATTGTTCCCCACCTATTCCCGCGCCAAGTTACAGCACTGGATTAAATCCGGCGCCTTGACCGTCGATGGCGCGGTTATGAGGCCCCGGGATAAAGTGGCCGTCGATCAGTGTCTGTCACTCAATGCAGATCAACAGCCCGAGGTTTCTTGGCAAGGACAAGCACTGCCGCTTCAGGTTATTTATGAAGATGATCATGTCATTGTTGTCAACAAGCCTGCGGGTTTAGTGGTTCATCCAGCGGCCGGTCACCGGGATGGCACACTGGTCAATGCGCTCATAGCACACGCACCCGAGCTGGAGTTGCTGCCGCGAGGCGGCATTGTGCATCGTCTCGATAAAGACACATCGGGCATTATGTTTGTTGCCCGATCATCTATTGCCCACAAGTCATTGGTAGCACAACTCGCAGCGCGAACGGTTAGCCGCGAGTACGCTGCAGTATGCCGAGGCGCATTATCTGGCGGGGGAACCATAGCGGAGCCAATAGGACGCCACCCCAGTGCTCGAGTGAAAATGGCGGTCATTGCTAATGGTAAACCGGCTGTGACCCACTACCGTTTGAAAGAACGGTTTGGGCATCACAGTTATCTCGCTGTAAACCTTGAGACCGGTAGAACCCATCAAATTCGAGTGCACATGGCCTATCGGCGTCACCCTCTCATCGGTGATCCGGTGTATGCGGGTCGACCACAAATGCCAGCAGGCGCATCTGAGCCATTGCAAGCCATGCTGCGGTCTTTTCCCCGTCAGGCCTTGCATGCTCGGAGTCTCAGCTTCGAGCATCCGGCTACCGGCGCACAGATGGCGTTTACAACGCCACTTCCCGAGGATTTTGAAGCGTTACTGACGACACTGCGTAGCGAAGATCCCGATGAATGATGACATCCCTGCTCCTGTGCTGCGCTCCGAAGCATCTGAATGCGTAACCCTAGGGGGCTGCCAGGTAGTACGACCGGTGGCGTTTGTACCCCATGTATTGGCGTTTACCACCTGTCGAGGATCCGCTGGAAGTGACGATCCCTATGCGGGTTTTAATCTGGCTTTTCATGTGGGTGACAAGCGATCGTCAGTCATACGTAATCGGCAGACGTTGACACAGCTCTGCGATGATTATGCACCCAAGGGATGGCTTGAGCAGGTGCATGGATGTGAGGTCGTTAATGCCGATGAAATGACTGACGGTTGTATCGCCGATGCCCTTTGGAGCGAGCAACCCAATAGCCCCTGCGTAGTGCTCACCGCTGATTGCCTACCTATTGTGTTGGCAGCTCGAAATAGACCGCTAGTGGCGGTGCTGCATGCGGGTTGGCGTGGCTTGGCCGCAGATATCATCGGTGAAACCCTCAGCACGCTTCCGGTGGGTCCAGGTGAGCTGCAGGCCTGGCTGGGACCTGCTATTGGTCCGGATGCCTTCGAGATTGGACCCGAGGTGCGTGCCACTTTCATGAATGCCTGGGGTGATGGGGTAGCGCCTTGCTTTACGCCGGGGCAGGGTGATCGTTACCACGGGGATCTTTGGCAATTGGCTACATGGCGCCTTGCGGAGTTGGGGGTGCCCCGTATCCAAGGTGGTGGCTGGTGTACCTACAGCGCGCCGCAACAGTTTTATTCCTACCGACGCGATGGCGTCACCGGTCGCATGGCCACCGTCGCCATGGCGCGCTCCTTCTAGGTTGCGTGTCTTGTTGTATTCGATGTCGCTATTGCCCTACTTGAAATAAGGCTTTTAAGCCGCCACTTATATTGCCAAGTGGTTAGCCCAACAACGGGCACAAGAGGATACCGATATGCGAATGGATAAACTGACGAATCAGCTCCAAAGTGCACTGGCCGACGCCCAATCTCTGGCGGTGGGTCGTGATCATCAATTCATTGAACCGGCACATATTTTCAGGGCCTTGCTCGATCAATCGGGCTCGGTTGCGCGCCCGCTGCTACAAAAAGCCGGTGCTGATATGGGCTCGTTGAGTGCCGCCATCGACAGGGCGCTCGCGCAATTGCCCTCGGTTACCGGATCAGCCGGCGATGTGCACATTTCTCAAGATAGCAGTCGGCTGTTGAACCGGGCCGATAAATTAAGCCAGGAGCGTAAGGACACGTATTTGTCCTCGGAGTTGGTGCTGTTGGCCATGATGGACAAGAGCTGCCCTGTTGCCCGATTTTTAACAGAGGCTGGTGTCGATCAAATCGGCCTGCAGCGTGCGATTGACGAGGTTCGTGGCGGTGAGGGGGTGACGTCACCTGAGGCGGAAGAAACGCGCCAAGCCCTCGAGAAATACACCGTCGACCTCACGGCTCGTGCAGAGGCGGGTAAGCTCGATCCGGTAATTGGTCGAGATGACGAAATTCGACGAACTATTCAAGTATTGCAGCGGCGGACCAAGAATAACCCTGTGCTCATCGGTGAACCAGGTGTCGGCAAGACCGCCATCATCGAAGGGCTCGCCCAGCGGGTGGTAAATAAAGAGGTTCCGGAAGGCTTAAAGGACAAACGCATCTTGTCCCTCGATTTAGGTGCATTGTTGGCGGGGGCCAAGTTTCGGGGTGATTTTGAAGAGCGTTTGAAAGCGGTACTCAATGAACTCTCGAAGGAAGAGGGACGGGTTATTCTCTTTATCGATGAGCTCCACACCATGGTGGGAGCCGGTAAAGCGGAAGGATCCATGGACGCGGGTAACATGCTGAAACCCGCCCTGGCCCGTGGTGAGTTGCATTGTGTTGGCGCTACGACGCTCAATGAGTATCGGCAGTATGTGGAAAAAGATGCTGCCCTGGAGCGGCGCTTTCAAAAAGTCTTGGTCGATGAACCCTCTGAAGAGGACACCATTGCTATCTTGCGTGGTTTGAAAGAGCGTTACGAAGTCCACCACGGCGTCGACATCACCGACAGTGCGATTATTGCCGCGGCGCGTCTCAGCCAGCGTTACATCACCGATCGCCAATTACCCGATAAAGCTATCGATCTTGTGGACGAGGCGGCTAGTCGAATCCGAATGGAAATCGACAGTAAACCAGAGTCCATGGACAGACTGGAGCGACGCTTAATTCAATTGAAGATTGAGCGGGAAGCGGTGAGCAAAGATAGCTCTGAGGGCGCCCGCAAACAGGTGGCTTTACTCGATGAGCACATTGAAGTGTTGGAGCGGGAGCTGGCTGATCTCGAGGAAATTCTGACCGCTGAGAAAGCGGTGGTTCAGGGTGCCGCGCAAGTCAAAAGCGCTATTGAACAGGCGAAGTTAGATCTCGAGGCTGCTCGGCGCTCGGGTGATCTTACCCGTATGTCGGAAATCCAATACGGCATATTGCCCGATTTAGAGAAGCGCCTTGCCGCAGAGAGTCAACATGAGCCCAGCCCGACACAACTGTTACGCAATCGGGTAACCGAAGAGGAAGTGGCAGAGGTAGTGTCACGATGGACCGGTATCCCCGTTGCCAAGATGCTGGAGGGCGATCGGGAAAAACTGTTGCGTATGGAGGATAGTTTGCACGAGCGGGTCGTCGGACAAGACGAGGCCGTGGTAGCTGTTGCCAATGCGGTACGTCGCTCTCGGGCGGGCTTGTCAGACCCCAATCGACCGAATGGCTCATTCCTATTTCTGGGCCCCACGGGGGTGGGTAAGACCGAACTGTGTAAGTCACTGGCCGAATATTTGTTCGATTCAGAGCAGGCCATGGTGCGCATCGATATGTCTGAGTTTATGGAGAAACACTCGGTAGCGCGTTTGATCGGCGCTCCACCCGGCTATGTGGGTTACGAGGAGGGAGGCTACCTAACCGAGGCGGTGCGGCGTCGACCCTATTCGTTACTACTGTTAGACGAGGTCGAAAAGGCGCATCCCGATGTCTTCAATATCCTGCTGCAGGTGCTCGAGGATGGTCGTCTTACCGACGGACAAGGTCGAACGGTGGACTTCCGAAACACGGTGATCGTGATGACCTCAAACTTGGGTTCCGATCTGATTCAGGAGATGGCAGGTGACGAGAACTACGGGGCGATTAAATCCGCCGTGATGACGGTGGTGGGCCAGCATTTCCGCCCCGAGTTCATCAACCGTGTCGATGAGACGGTGGTCTTCCACCCGCTGCGGGCTGACCAAATTCGTGGCATTGCTACGATCCAGTTGTCGTCCCTTCGCCAGCGTCTGGCCGAGCGTGAGTTGGGCCTGAAGATTGACGATGCGGCCATGGCGCATCTGGCCGAGGTGGGTTTCGATCCGGTTTATGGAGCGCGCCCCTTAAAGCGAGCTATCCAACAATTACTGGAGAATCCTTTGGCGCAACATATCCTGTCGGGTGATTTTGTTGCGGGTGACACCATCCACGCCCAGTTGACGCCGGACGGTATTACCTTCAGTCGTTAAACCTTTCGGCGGAAAGTGGTCAGTCATCATCCCAGGCCGGCGGTGATGACTGACCCAGCCTCTGTCTCGGCTACTCTCATCGCTTACTCAATAACGACGCTGGGCGAGGGGGCGAAGGTATGCAGGGAAGTGACCGGGATTCACTTTGGCAGCTTCTTGAGCCTTCCCTTGGTCGCTGTGGTGAGTGTTCGAACGGGCTGAGCGATTGTTTGTTGGTGCGGCGCTTGTTGGTGCGGCGCTTGTTGGTGCAGCGCTTGTGGGTGCAACGCTTGTGGGTGAGAGCATCAGGCTTCACTCTCGTCGAGTGTTTGGTTGTGCTGGCTATCGTAGCGTTGTTAGCCGCGTTGACTCTCCCCAGCTACGCTGCTTTGCAGCGAAGAGCATTGGCCAGGGAGGGGGCCTTCCACTTGACCATGCTGGCGGCATTGCAGGAGCAATTACGTTTAACTAAAGGACACTATCAGTCTGCCCAAGCGCTACTGCACTCTCGACCGTTACCTGTTTCTCTGAGGGACCACTACCACTTGAGTGTCGAGCTGGATAACCCTAGCGGTTTCCTGCTACGCCTGGTGCCATTGGCCCAAGATAGCCACTTTCCGTTGCTGAGTATCGATGGTCTCGGTCGTCGTTCACCTAGGGATCTCTGGCCATGATGTTCGATGTGTTGGTGGCTTCATTGCTGGCAGCCATACTCAGTGCATCCTTAATGACCCTGTCGATCGATGCAGAGCGACTCAACAGATTGGGCCGCCAACGTCTATTGGCAGAGACGCAGCTCGCAGATCTTGAAGGTCGCCAGCGTCTGGCCCTCAGACAGGGCCTCGATGCCCGGCTACCCCTTGGTAAGCTCTGCGATGGGCCGCACTCCCAGTCGCTCGATCAGTGGCAATGGCTCGAGCAGTGGTGTGCGGCGAATCAGTCAATTACTCCCCCGGGGCATTGGCCATCGTCCGTGTGTGTGGCTAAAAGCATCGAGGACCATGAGGTGGTTTGGGTGGCCTCCGAGAGCTGTCACGAGGGCGGTGCTGTGCGTATTACCCGTCGCTGGTCTATTCGGCCCTTAAGCACTGAACTCGAGGCCACTCTGTGAGAGGCCTTTCAGGGAGCGAGGCGGGTGTATCCCTGGTCGAGCTATTGCTGGCAATGACCTTGAGTGCCTTGTTGGTGGTAGCTGTCTCGAACAGCGTGATCTACTTACTCCATGTTTCAGCGTTAAGCGACGACCGCGCAGAATTGAACGAGCGCGCGGGGTTTCTGCTGGCGTTTTTTGAGGCAGTGGTTGCTGATGTTCAGCCCAATGGGGTGTTGGCGGCCGGTGGTATGACGTCTTTTGAGGCATCAATCTGTGATGCGCCGCAGCCACCCTCGAAGGGTGTAATTCGTGTGGTGGATCTCGCTACCCTTGATTGCGTATCCGCGACCCATGCGATCGAGGGTGCATCTGCCTTGATGATTGATACCGCTCGAGAACAGTGGCAGCGCAGGCTGTTTTATCTCCGGCAATATGCTTGGGTGCCCGGGGATGGTTTGGGTGCACTCATGGTTAAATCGTTCCAAGCGACAGGTGGGGGTTTTGGTCGTGCTGAAATGCTACTACCGGGTGTGGTGGCGTGGCAGTTGGAACAACCGGATCCCTCGGGGGTACGTATGCGTTTGCTACTCAGGGGGTGGCGTAAGGACAAGCGTATTACACGTGCACAGCGGGCACCTTTGGTGCGGCAGTGGTTAACCGATCTTTCGGCCGTTGGTTCTTTCAGTCACGGCCCCTATAAGGGAGGTACCTTGGGCGCAGCTTCCTTGAGAGAGATACCTCTACAGGCAGTGGCAGTGACCTTGGCGACTGCTCAGTGAGTCCCAAAGGATGTTAATAATGGGCAAAAATGGCTTTGTGACTTTGGTGTCGGTGTTGGGATTGTTGCTTATTGCCACCCTTGCAGTACTGGGTAGTCACGAAATGGCATCGCTCTCGCTGATGGCTCAACGAGCCGAGCCGGTGCCACCCGCTCACTCGGCACAATAGGCTGCGGCTATGCTTTGGGCCCGCTGCAGTCGATCGTCGCGCTCGGCATCGGACAAAAATCGCACGGTGCCGTCATCATCGGTTGTTCTAATACGTGCGAAGGTCTCTAATTTGAAAATGCTGTCTTTGGCTTGTGAGCACAGCGCAGGGTCTTTTTTGGCTACCTCGCTAGGGGCTACAGAACTTGTGGTTGCTCTGGCTTGCTCACCCAGCTGGGGTTGCGGTGTTGTGGACGCGGGTTTGGATGTACCCCCGTAACGGCTGCTGTTGATGGTAGTGTACGTTGTTCCCACTGGGGGTGGGCGGTCACTCATCACCGGATTGCCGTTGTCATCATTCCAGCGATACAGCGTCGTTGCTCCTGCGGCAGACGGCATTAAGCTCGCTGCTAGCAATAGCTGTAGCGCCATTGCCAGGACACGCCCATTGGCATGGTTGCCTTTAGGGGACTGCCTCCACGCATTGGTGTTGTTACTACCGCGAACCATGTGCACCTCCTCACCTCTGTTGCCAAAGCTAGCGAGCTGCGCGCGACCTCGCAATATCATTGCGTGTAAATGACCGACATTTCTTGACATTCTGTGAACTGGGTATTGAAATTCGGCTCGTCGCGCGAACGGCAACGGTTATCGGCGGGTACCCTCGCCCTCTGGCCTACCATCACAACGGGATCAGTTGTGGTGGCTGTTTGCGGGTTCCGTCACATGCGCTTGCGCATTTCGGGCTCGACACTGCGCTACCTCGCAGGTCACCGATACACGGGTTCGTGATCGTTGCTCCGGTGCGGTAGACCGGACCTTATCCGGCCAGTGGTTCGTGGGACAGAAAGCGGCGGTAGCTGGGTCTAGCCTTTCGTGGGTCAATTCACCAATTTCCGCCAACTAGATCACATCCAATTGGTTGGGAGCGACCTATGGAAATGCTGTCTGGCGGAGAAATGCTTGTCCGCGCTTTAGAAGACGAGGGCGTTGAATACGTTTTCGGCTATCCCGGTGGAGCTGCACTCCACATTTACGATGCACTGTTTAAGGCTGATGCGGTACCGCATATTCTGGTGCGCCATGAGCAGGCGGCGACCCATGCGGCCGACGGTTATGCCCGGGCCACGGGAAAGCCCGGTGTTGTTTTGGTGACCTCAGGGCCAGGGGCAACCAATGCCATTACCGGTATTGCGACCGCATTTATGGACTCGATACCGATGGTAGTGCTGTCGGGGCAGGTACCCACCCATCTCATCGGTGAAGATGCATTTCAGGAAACCGATATGGTCGGTATCTCCAGGCCGATCGTGAAGCACAGTTTCATGGTCAAGCGCACTGAAGATATTCCCTCGATCGTGAAGCAGGCCTTTTACATTGCAACCAGTGGTCGGCCTGGCCCCGTCGTCGTCGATATACCCAAAAATCTGACGGCGCCAGAAAACAAATATGAGTACCACTATCCAGAGTCGGTGAGTTTGCGGTCTTATCAGCCCGCGCAGAAAGGGCACTCAGGACAAATTCGAAAAGCTGCACGGCTGTTATTGAGCGCCAAACGCCCGGTGATTTATGCGGGTGGTGGTGTTATTCAAGGGGATGGTTCGGAGCTTCTCACCGAATTAGCGCGCCGTTTGAACTATCCGGTCACTAACACCTTGATGGGCTTGGGTGCGTACCCAGGTTCTGATCGACAATTCTTGGGTATGCTGGGGATGCACGGTTTTTATGAAGCCAACATGGCTATGCATCACAGTGATGTCATCTTGGCTGTGGGGGCTCGCTTCGATGATCGTGTCACCAATACGGTTAGCAAGTTTTGCCCAGGGGCCAAGATCATTCACATCGATGTGGACCCCGCATCAATCGCCAAAATCGTGCCGGTGGATATACCAATCGTGGGGCCGGTGAGCACCGTGCTCACCGATTTACTGGCTCAAGTTGATGCCCATATTGCGGCCAGTGATAGGCCTCTCCCCGATGGGGACGCGCTGTCCGAGTGGTGGCAGCAGATTGAGGGTTGGCGTGCAGCTCACGGGCTCTGGCATGGGCGCCGGTACGGCGAAAGCGACTTTGCGATGCCGCAAGACGTTATCAAGTGTCTATACGACGTGACCAACGGTGAAGCATATGTCACGTCTGATGTGGGCCAGCACCAGATGTTTGCGGCCCAGTACTACAAATTTGATTACCCGCGACGCTGGATTAACTCTGGCGGTTTGGGGACGATGGGTTTTGGTCTGCCCGCCGCCATGGGTATCAAATTGGCCTTACCCGATGCTGAAGTTGCCTGTGTGACGGGCGAGGGCAGCATCCAGATGAATATTCAAGAGCTGAGTACCTGCAGCCAATACGCCACCCCGATCAAAATTATTAGCTTGCGTAATAATTATTTGGGCATGGTTAAGCAGTGGCAGGACATGCAGTATGAAGGTCGTTACTCGGAAAGCCACTACGCAGCTTCGCTACCCGACTTTGTTAAATTGGCCGAATCCTACGGGCATGTCGGGATCAAGGTGGAAAAGAAAGACGATCTTGAGCCAGCGATGCGCGAGGCGTTCGCCTTGAAAGACCGATTAGTCTTCCTTGATGTGTTTGTTGAGCCCCACGAACACGTTTATCCCATGTTGGTAGCGCCCAATGGGGCGATGAAGGATATGTGGCTCAGCAAAACGGAGAGGACCTGACATGCGCCGAATTTTGTCATTACTACTAGAGAATGAATCGGGCGCGCTGTCGCGTGTTGTTGGTTTATTCTCTCAGCGCGGCTACAACATCGAAACGTTGAATGTGGCACCGACCGATGATCACTCCCTGTCGCGTTTAACCGTAACCACTACCGGTGATGATCTGAAGATTGAGCAGATTACTAAGCAACTCAATAAACTCATTGACGTCATTAAGGTAGTGGATCTCACCGAGGGAGCCCACGTCGAGCGAGACACGCTGCTGGTAAAAGTGCGTGCCGAGGGCGCCCAGCGCGATGAAGTGAAGCGAACCACCGATATTTTTCGGGGGCAAATTGTCGATGTAGGTCCAACCACATACATTGTTCAGTTAACAGGTCCCACCCAAAAACTGGATTCGTTTATAACGGCGCTCGGTGATGTCGTGATTCTCGAGGTCGTACGCTCGGGTGTTGCCGGTATGGCTCGTGGCGAAAAAATACTCGCCCCTTAAGCTGGTCACAGACAGCGATCACAAAAAAAAGGCGCCATCGGCGCCTTTTTTCTTGGGGCGGTGATTCAGCCCGCTGAGGAAATCGCTTTCATACCGGTCATGTAACCGCGGAGCTCCTCACCGACTAACTCCACCATGTGGTTTCGAATTTCCGCGTTTACTTGAATAAGCGTACGGTTGTCGACGCTGTTATCGCCTCCCATGCCTACGCCAATTACATCGGTACCTACCGTCTGCATAAAGTCCTTCAGCAATGGACGCGCCGCCTGATCGAACAAGTAGCAGCCATACTCAGCGGTATCCGAGATCACCACGTTCATCTCGTAAAGTTTTTTGCGAGCGATAGTGTTGGCGATGAGGGGGGTCTCGTGCAGGGATTCGTAGTACGCGGATTCTTCAACGATGCCTGCAGCCACCATGGTGTCGAAAGCCAGCTCTACACCCGCTTTGACCATGGCAATCATCAGGATGCCCTTGTCATAGTACTCCTGCTCGCTGATGGGCTCTGAAGTGAGCTCCTGACGCTCGAAGGCGGTTTCATTGGTCTCGGCGCGCCAGCGCAATAAATTGGCATCGTCGTTGGCCCAGTCTGCCATCATGGTGCGAGAGAACTCGCCGGACATAATATCGTCCTGATGTTTCTCGAACAGAGGACGCAGCAAATCTTTCATTTCCTCGGCGAGTTCGTAGGCCCGTATTTTGGCGGGGTTGGAAAGACGATCCATCATGTTGGTGATGCCGCCTTGCTTTAAGCCCTCGGTGACGGTTTCCCAGCCGTACTGCACCAGTTTGGCAGCATAGGCGGGATCGACCCCCAGCTCTACCATGCGGTCGAAGCAGAGCAGTGAACCCGATTGAAGCATGCCGCACAGGATGGTTTGCTCACCCATTAAATCCGACTTCACTTCCGCGATAGGGGATGATTCAAGGACACCAGCGCGGTCGCCGCCGGTACCCGATGCCAGTGCTTTGGCAATGGTCATGCCTTCGCCCTTCGGGTCGTTTTCCCGGTGTACAGCAATAAGTGTCGGTACGCCAAAGCCACGCTTGTACTCTTCACGAACTTCGGTGCCAGGGCATTTGGGGCAGCACATAACAACGGTGATGTCCTTGCGGATTTGCATGCCCTCTTCAACCAAGTTGAAACCGTGGGCGTAATCCAGGCAGGCTCCCTCTTTCATCAGCGGCATGACCGCATTGACCACGGCTGTGTGTTGTTTGTCGGGAGTTAAATTCATCACCACGTCAGCGTCAGGAATCAGTTCCTCATAGGTGCCCACTGTAAAACCGTTCTC
This sequence comes from uncultured Halieaceae bacterium, assembly GCA_913057135.1. Classification (GTDB taxonomy): domain Bacteria; phylum Pseudomonadota; class Gammaproteobacteria; order Pseudomonadales; family Halieaceae; genus Luminiphilus. The sequence goes on along the minus strand of CAJXNM010000023.1, from coordinate 7,770 downwards.
AGTAGCTCGCTGCCAAGACGCTCTTTTTTCGGCAATGGCCTCGGCGCGCAGGGCGTAGGCCACGTTGAGGCCGGAGTCTCGCAGGTTCAGACCTTGATTGAGGCCCTGTGCGCCGCAGCCGATAATGACGATCTTCTTACCCTTGAGCGGGGTGACCCCTTCGCTGAACTCCGAACGGTCCATAAATCGACATTTGCTCAACTCTTCGAGCTGTATGCGCAGGGGCAGGGTATTAAAGTAGTTGCTCACCGTTATCTCCTGGGTGCGTTGCCTGATGACAGGCGGTAAAAAAAACAAGGCAAAATCTGGGGAGCGCATAGTACCCTGTCACGCTATAAATTTCTTCCCGAGGTGAGAAATCGATAATGAATGCCCAAGATCACCCAAGCACACAGTCTGATAGCAGCGATGAGCTCGAGCGAGCCGCTGAAACCCTTGAGCGCCCACTGGCGTCAGTTATCGGTGACTATCAAGAAGTGGGCACTGACAGTAAGCCCACACGAGGCGTATTTTTACTGCCGAATATGATCACTACTGGCGCCCTATTTGCGGGGTTTTACGCAGTGGTGGCGGGTATGCAGCAGGACTTCTACGCGGGCTCGGTGGCGATTTTTGTGGCCATGGTGCTCGACGGTCTGGACGGCCGCATAGCACGTTTAACCAATACCACCAGCGCATTTGGCGCTGAGTACGACAGTATGTCCGATATGGTGTCCTTCGGTGTGGCGCCTGCACTGTTGGTGTTCAATTGGTCTCTGGTCACTGCCGGCAAGGCCGGATGGGTGGCTGCCTTTATCTACACCGCCTGTGCCGCTTTGCGCTTGGCCCGTTTTAATACGCAGCTCGCTAGCAGCGATGGTCGCTTGTTTACTGGCCTTGCCAGCCCTGCGGCCGCAGCCCTCGCCGCAGGTAGTGTCTGGTTGGGGCAGCACTATGGCCTAGCAGCCGATGAACCCTTGTCGATGCTGTTACACGGGGCCATGTTGGTGTTGCTGGGTTTTTTGATGATTAGCAACTTCCCGTACCAAAGCTTCAAGAAAATCAACTTGTTTGCACGCGTGCCCTTTGTGCGTGTGTTGCTGTTCCTGCTTGTGCTGGGACTGGTGGCACTCAACCCACCGGTGGCATTGTGGACGCTATTTTTTGCCTATGCTTTGTCAGGTCCGGTGCAACACCTGCGTCGTAAAGTTGTCGTAGACCCATCCACTGTTAACGACGCGGAGCCCCATCCCGATGAAAAACAGACTGAGCAGACGCTTCAATGACCCATCCATAGCCTCATCTGACATCACACCCGAGCAGGTGTGGGTAAACCGCCGGACACTGCTGGCTAGCGGTCTCGGGATGGCGGCGGCAGGCTTGACTGGCGGTGCTGCTCGCACGCACGCAAAAGAGCTTACAGGGCTTGACTACCGGGTTGCGCCCGAAGGACCACCGGTTGGAGAAGCGTTGACGCCTTTTGCGGATGTCACCCAGTACAACAACTTTTACGAGTTCGGCACCGATAAATCAGACCCCGCCCAATATGCCCATGAAATGACGACTGATCCGTGGACGGTATCGGTCGGTGGGTTGGTGAATAAGCCGGGGAAGCTGCACTTAGAAGATATTCTAAGTGGCTTTGATCTCGAGGAGCGTATCTATCGCTTTCGATGCGTTGAGGCATGGTCAATGGTGGTGCCTTGGATAGGCTTTCCCCTGGCAAAGCTGTTGCAACGCTTCGAACCCACCAGTGACGCGCGCTTTGTGCGCTTTAGAACGCTCTACAGGCCCAGTGAAATGCGCGGTACGCGCTCGTTTACAGCGGTCATTGATTGGCCTTACCAGGAGGGCTTGAGAATCGATGAGGCGATGCACCCCCTGACGCTGATGACTGTCGGTCTCTATGGAAAAACATTGCCAAATCAAAGCGGCGCACCACTGAGATTGATCGTGCCGTGGAAATACGGTTTCAAGAGTATCAAGTCCATCGTTGCTATCGACCTGCTCGATGAGCAGCCCGAGACATCGTGGCAACGATTGGCACCGCACGAGTACGGTTTCTACAGTAACGTTAATCCAGAGGTGGATCACCCCCGCTGGTCCCAGCGTTTTGAGCGTCGGCTGCCGTCGTCGCTATTTAAACCCAATCGAATACCTACCCAGTTGTTTAACGGTTATGCCGAACAGGTTGCCAAGCTATATGCGGGTATGGATTTGCGACGCTATTACTAGCGGGTGGGCCGCACAGCGCCCGCTTTGTCTCAAGCAGTAACTATGATTAACACGTCAACTGAATCGAGCCCAATGACCACCTGGTTGCTAGGCCCCGGTGTCAGAGTGCTTGTGTTCATGGTGCTGTCGCTACCGTTCTTAAACTTGCTGTGGGGGGTGCTCAGCGGTGCCTTGGGTCCCGATCCGGCTGAGCGTCTGATGCACGTTACCGGTGAGTGGGCTATGCGTGTATTGGTTCTAGTGCTTCTAGGGCGCCCACTTGCCCAGCACGGCTGGCCACGCTTATTCCGCTATCGACGAATGCTGGGTCTGTTCGTGTTCTTCTATGGCACCGTCCATCTATTGGTGTTTGCGCAGGTGTATATTGGTTGGCGCTGGGAATTACTGCTTGAAGAGCTGGCAGAGCGTCCCTATGTTTTTGTCGGCGCTGCGGCGTGGCTGGGACTGTTACCCCTTGCAGTCACTTCCACCGATCAATGGCGTCGTCGTCTGCGCCAACATTGGCGGCGATTACATCAACTGGTTTATCCCGTGACGATATTGGCCTGTTGTCACA
>CAJXNM010000022.1 GCA_913057135.1 uncultured Halieaceae bacterium | reverse complement strand
CCAACCCCTCTTTAAAACGCGAGGCCTGGCAGCACCTTCGCCCATTAGTTAAGCGGTAGTCAGGCGAAGTGAATGCTCACATTTGGTCCCCGGATGTCGGGTCACAGGGTACGGCCATGGTCATGGCCTACCAAAGCGTGGCGGCTTTTCTGAGTCCCCTGTATGTGAACAGTGACGGCCCATCCCTTAGCTTTTTAGATACTTTAGCGGTTAAAGACAGCAGTCGTTTACACCTAATCACCCCGGCAACCGTAGTGGAGCCGATATTTGCCGACGGGTTGTCGGGGCAGATTCTCGCCGCAGCCTGGTACCGTGTGGTGTTAGACGAGGCAGAACTACTCGATATACAGGTTCTGCCCTCTGCCAGGCGTCAGGGCTGGGGCCGACGCCTGCTGCGCTGCTCCCTAGAGACACTGGCTTCAGAGGGGATCAGCACTTGCCATTTAGAGGTTCGTCGCTCGAATGCAGCGGCACTGGCGCTCTATCACGAACTGGGGTTTCGCAAAGTCGGTGAAAGAGCGAATTACTACCGGTTTCAAGAGGGTCGAGAAGATGCCATTCTTCTGTCCCTATCACCGCTGTTACAAGACCTCGTACTATGAACGTATTGGAAACTGATCATTGGTGTCTGCTGTTGCCCCCCGAGTGGCGGGCCGACAATGATGACGACGTCGTCAGAATTGTCGATACCGATGAGGTCGGTGAGCTAGAAATTACCACCTTGTGCAAAGCCACCGGCTCGGTCGCAGCCGAGGAGGTGGCTTCAATGGCACAGAGTGAGTCCCCCGAAGTGCCCAATTGGGCTCCCGCAACGGTCGGTGCTTTCAGCGGGGTGTGCGGTACCTTTCAGGAGGATGACGCACACATTCGTGAATGGTACGTGGCCACAGGGCAGGTATTGTTGTACATCACATACATTTGTGAAGTAGCCGACGCAGGCATGGATGACGCCGCCATCGATGACATCCTGAGCACCCTGGTGGTGGGCGATGCCAATACCGCAGCGGGTTAGCGCCGAGCGCTAGGAGACCTGACCGGTTACGCGTACGCGTTTGCTGCCCGGTATCACGGCCTCAGCGCGCTCTGCATCACGTTTGGCTTGGCGGGCGTCAATAAGGTTTTTAGCGGCGATGAGAAAGCCCGTGATAATGAACGCTCCAGGGGGCAATATGGCGAGCAGGAACGACTGGTAGTCGCTGCTGAGTACCCAGTGCCATTGCTTTGCAGACGCGCCAAATAACAAATCCATGTTGGCAAATAGCCCACCAGTGCCCAATAACTCTCGGATTGCACCGAGAACAATGAGCACCAAACCGAACCCAACACCCATAATAAAGCCATCGTAGACCGAGGGTAGTAGGGGATTCTTAGATGCAAAGGCATCAGCCCGACCCAAGATGACGCAATTTGTCGTGATGAGCGGTAGGAAAATCCCCAGTATCTGATACAGCTCATAGGCGTAAGCTTGCATGAGTAGCTCAATGGCCGTTACCGACGCGGCGATGATCATGACAAATGCGGGTAACCGGACCGTATCGGAGACTACATTGCGGATGAGTGCCACGCACAGATTCGATGTGGTTAGAACAAACAGGGTGGCCACCGCCAGGCCCATGGCATTGACCACTGAAGCGGTGACCGCCAGTAGCGGGCACAGTCCCAGTAGTTGCACCAGCGCCGGGTTGTTTTTCCATAGACCGTTGCGGGTCAGAGTATCGTAGCTGGCTGAGCTCATGAGGCACTGTCTCCCGTGGTTTGGGCAGAGGGTTGCTCCGATGTTTGCGCAGCGCTGCGTTGAAACAGCGCCTGTTCATGGCGTTCAACGTATTCAAGGACTTTGCGGGTGGCATTGACCACCGCCCTGGGTGTAATGGTAGCGCCGGTAAACTGGTCAAAGACACCGCCATCTTTGGCAACACCCCAGGCACTCGGCAGAGGGTCCGTGAGAGAGCGGCCGTTGAAGTCTAGCACCCAAGGTGACTTGCGAAGGTCAATGGCATCGCCTAACCCTGGCGTTTCCTTGTGGGCGACCACTCTGACCCCCGCTACTTGCCCTTCAGCGCTAACCCCCACCAGTAGGCGAATATCCCCTGAATAACCATCCCTTGCGGTTGCGGGAAGGATAATCCCGATAACCTTATTGCCCTGCCTAACCCGGTAGCCATGTCCTGCGGTTTTGATGCCCAGCAGGGGTGTGTTAGCCGCGAGTTCAAAGCGGTCATCAACCATATCGTTGTCGTGGGTTTCCCTGGGGAAAATCTCCAGGAGCTGTCGCGCCTCTGCGGCCCGCTCCGCTGCCAGGATGTCGTCCCGAGTGCCCAAGAAGGTGATGGCGATAAGCCCTGTGGTGACGGCTGCGAATAGTCCCAGCAAAAGGCTGTTACGTGATACGGCGCCGAACAGACTCATGGGTCCTCCCGCCGGTTGTGGCCATAGGCTCTCGGTACGGTGTATTGATCGATGAGAGGCGCTGCAAAGTTCAATATCAATACCGCGAAGGCCACCGCATCGGGGTAGTTACCCTGGGTGCGAATCAGGTAGATGACAATGCCTATCAACGCACCGAACAGTAGCCGACCACGGTTCGAGGTGGCGGAGCTCACCGGATCGGTGATGATGAAGAATGCTCCAAACATGGTGGCACCACTGAGCCAATGCAGTAGCGGTGAGCCACCACTAATGGAACTGCCCCCGTCGTAGCCAATCAGCGCCGCGAGTCCAAGCCCCGCTAACATTGCGACGGGGGCATGCCAAGTGAACACCCGTTGATACAGCAGCCAGAGACCACCGATTAAAAAGCCAATATTCACCCATTCCCAACCGATCCCTGCCCATCGACCGAACTGGGGTGTCGTGGCGTACAGGTCTTCCATGAGCAGCCCCTTGTTTTGGCGCAATATATCCAGTGGCGTCGCACTGGTCAGTCCGTCGGCAAGAGGGGTCCCCAGCAGGGCGCTTAGGGCGTCAGTTAGCCCCGGTGGTGTCGTTAGGCCACGGGGTGCCGCCCAGCTGGACATCTGCAAAGGAAATGAGATGAGCAGCACCACATATCCCACCATGGCTGGGTTGAACGGGTTGTAGCCCAGGCCACCGAACAGGTGTTTCCCTAACAGTACCGAGCTTGCAATGCCTACCACCAATAACCACCAGGGGCTGTAAGGTGGCAGGGCGATGCACAATAGGGTCGAGGTGACGAGCACACTGAAATCCTCGAGGGCGGCCCTGGGCTCTCGCCCCCGGAGCGATACCGCTAGCCACTCAAAGCCCAGAGCCAATGCACCTCCGACCACGATATTCACGAGTGTGCCGGGGCCAAAGAACCAGGTTTGTGCAACAACACCCGGTAGGGTGGCCAGTAACACCAACTGCATGACCCGTTGCGTCGACAGAGGGCCATGGCCATGGGGGGATGTGATACGCAACCAGCTCATGGCTCGGGGGTGTCCTGTTTAGTGTCCGCTGTCATTTGCGCTTTGCGGGCTTTAGCGCGGGCTATGGCCGCTTGTACCGGGTCTTCGTCAGTGGACTCCGACGCCTTTTTTTGTGCCGCCGCCTTGCGTGCAGCTCGCTTGGCTTCTTTTTCCGCCGCCTCTTTGGCCACCCGTTCTTGTCGCGCCTCAAACCGTTCCCGGGCTCTGTCGGAGCGCAGCTTGTCTTCCTTGGCTTCTTGTATCGTCCCTTTAGCTGCGCGGTAGTACTGCACTAGGGGGATATTACTTGGACACACCCAGGAGCAGGCGCCGCACTCAATGCAATCGAACAGGTTATGTCGCTCTAACTGTTCGTGATCTTTTGCGCGGGCGTACCAATACAGCTGCTGTGGTAGCAGCTCGGCGGGGCAGGCCTCTGCACAAAGTCCACAGCGGATACAGGCCTGGGCGGCTGGTGGTACCGGCAGTTCGTCTCGGGTGGGCACCAGCACACAATTCGTCGTTTTAATCACTGGTGCAGCATCGGTACCCAGGGCAAAACCCATCATGGGACCGCCATGGATAAGACGCTCGTTATCGCTGGGATTAAACTCACTTAAGGCCAGCAAGTGGGCGATGGGCGTACCGAGGCGGGCGCGATAATTGGCTGGCTTGCCCAGTGCGCGTCCGGTGAGGGTAACAATGCGATCGACCAGAGGTCGGCCCTTTAGTACCGCATCGCCCACCGCAACAGCGGTGCCGGGGTTTTGACACACAATACCTAGGTCGGCGGGTAAACCACCGCTGGGCACCTGCTGTCCTGTGAGAATTTCAATGAGCTGTTTCTCGCCCCCCGATGGATACTTGGTGGGAAAGCTAACCACCTCTAACTGGTGATCACTTTGGCCATTGGCTCGGGCGTTAACCGCCTGTTGTAGCGCCTGCAATGCATCCGGTTTATTGTCCTCGACACCAAAAATGACGGTCGAAGCGCCAACGATGTAAGCGAGAATCTCGGCCCCTTCGACGATGGCTTCAGCGGCGGTTTGCATGAGCGTATCGTCTGCAGTGATATAGGGCTCACACTCGGTGCCGTTGATAATGAGGGTATCGATGGCGTAGCGATCCCGCGCCAGAAGCTTGGTAGCTGTGGGAAAGCCGGCACCACCCATACCGGCGATCCCGGCTTTTTTGACGCGTTCAACCAGCTCGTGGGGCGTAAACTGCCGGTAGTCATCGATGGCTTCCAGATCAACCCACTGGTCGCGGCCGTCACAGCTAATTTCGATACACAGATTATCAATACCCGAGGGGTGAGGAACCGGACGCGGCTCGATAGCTGTGACAATACCCGAGGTGGGGGCATGCACCGATGCGCTAACGGCGCCGACCGCCGATGCAAGGCACTGCCCCCCGAGGACATGATCCCCCACCGCCACCGCTGCTTTCGCGGGGGCACCGATGTGCTGTGACAGGGGCAGCACAAGCTTTTCGGGTAAGCCCGCATCCACCACCGTGCCCGGGTTGGATAAACCTTTTTCTTCCGGTGGGTGAATGCCACCGTGAATACCGTATACCCGTCTCATGCCGCTTCCCGTTTGGATGCCGGCGCATCGGTAGCAATGATCAGAGGTCGGTCATCGTCGGGTAGTGGCCAGTGCCAGGCGGCGAGGCCTGTTTTGCGTGGCACCATGTCAATGCAATCCACGGGGCAGGGTTCAACGCACAGATCACAGCCTGTGCATTCATTGGCAATAACCGTGTGCATCTGCTTCGCAGCCCCCAGTATGGCGTCGACGGGGCACGCTTGGATGCATTTGGTACAGCCAATGCACTCGTCTTCGCGTATGTAGGCCACCATGGATTCTTTCTCGACACCGTGTGCAGCATCGAGGGGTTCGGCTTCAACATCGAGTAAATCGGCCAGGGCGTCGATCGTTTCCTGACCGCCGGGCGGGCATTTGTTGATGTTGTCGCCGTTGGCTATGGCCTCCGCATAGGGTCGGCAGCCCGGGTAACCGCATTGACCGCACTGGGTTTGGGGCAGAATGGAATTGATTTGATCGGCCAGCGGATTGCCTTCCGTGCGAAAACGGACTGACGCAAAGCCCAATACAGCACCAAACACAGTGCCCAGAGCGAGTAGCGTCAGTAGCGCTGCCACTAAGGGTTGATCGCTGATGGCCGCCAGCATTACACCAGCCCCGCAAAACCCATGAACGCCATCGAGGCGAGGCCCGCGGTAATCATGCCAATGGCTGCCCCCTGAAAGGGCTCGGGGACATCGGCCACCGCAAGCCGCTCACGCATAGCGGCGAATAACACCAGCACCAGCGAGAAGCCAACTGCCGCGCCAAAGCCATAAAACAGTGACTGCATGAAGCTATGGGCGCGGTTAATGTTGAGCAACGCAACCCCCAATACCGCGCAGTTAGTGGTAATGAGTGGCAAGTACACCCCAAGCACCCGATGTAATAGCGGGCTCGATTTGCGTACCACCATCTCGGTGAATTGCACGACGACCGCGATCACAAGAATAAAACTGATGGTGCGGAGATAGGTGAGATCTAGGGGCTCAAGCAGGAAGTTGTAGGTGAGATAGCTGCACACCGACGCCAGTGTCAGCACAAAGGTGGTGGCGGCTGACATCCCCAGTGCTGTCTCGAGTTTGTTGGAGACGCCCATAAAGGGGCACAGCCCTAAGAACTGTACCAGTACGAAGTTGTTGACCAGCACTGCGCCAACGAGCAGTAGAGCGTAATCGGCAAGCATTGTTAAATGATCGGAGTCCCCGCGAAAAGCCCCCTATTGTAAGGAATTAGCGCGTCGGCCAACAATGCTTTCTGGTTATGGTGTTAAGCCTTACTGGCCTCAACCATCGCCTCAACCGCAGCGGGATCCACACGTTGTAGCAGAGGTTCAAAGGGCTGCAGTTCGTGCTGTAGTAGAGGTCCCTCCAGCGCATGCCAATCTAGGCTCACTTGTAAGAAGTTTTCACTGCGAGCGGCCATGGCAGGTAACACGGGTTTTAGGTACGTCATTAAGGCTCGGAACAGGTTGATGCCGACAGAACACACCTCGTGCACTTCCTGTTCACGGCCCTCTTCTTTGGCCATGGCCCAGGGCTTTTTGTCGTCGATGTACTGATTAGCTCTGTCAGCGAGCGCGATGATGTCGCGCATAGCCCTATTGAATTCGCGGGCTTCGTACAGGGCTGCTAGGGGTTCCCCCGCCGCAATAAAATGTTGAACAAGCTCGGGCTCGCTGCAAGTGGCGCTGAGGGTGTTATCAAATTTCTTGCGCAAAAAACCCGCACAGCGGCTGGCGATGTTGACAACTTTACCGATGAGATCCGAATTCACCCGTTGCACGAAGTCGGTCAGATTGAGATCAATGTCATCAACCCCCGACGAGAGCTTGGCCGCGAAGTAATAGCGCAGATATTCAGGGTCTAAGTGTTCCAGGTAGGTCTTGGCCATAATAAATGTGCCGCGACTCTTGGACATTTTTGTGCCATCGACGGTCAGGAAACCGTGTGCATAGATGGCATTGGGCATGCGTAAACCGGCGCTGTGAAGCATGGCAGGCCAGAACAAGCCATGGAAATTCACAATGTCTTTGCCAATGAAATGGTAGAGCTCGGTGTCGCCCCCGGGCAGCCAGTATTGGTTGAAATCTTCACCCTCGCGCTCACAGTAATTCTGACAGCTGGCAATGTAGCCGATGGGTGCATCCAGCCAGACGTAGAAATACTTATTGGGGAAGCCCGGTATTTCAAAGCCGAAATAGGGTGCATCACGGCTAATATCCCAAGCTTGTAGCCCCGCATCGATCCACTCTTGCAACTTATTTCGGATGGCCGGCTGTAGGCTGCCACTGTTGGTCCAGGTTTTGAGCAGTTCCCCGAAGTGATCGAGCTCAAAGAAGATGTGGTCTGAGGCCTTGTCGACGGGTGTGGTACCGGACAGGGCTGAGACGGGATCGATTAAATCCGCGGGTGTATAGGTGGCGCCGCAGGCTTCACAGTTATCGCCGTACTGATCAGGGCTTTTGCACTTCGGGCAGCTACCTTTGATGAAGCGATCAGCTAAAAACAAACCTTTAGACGCGTCGTACGCCTGGGTGATTTCCCGAACCCCAATGTGCCCTGCTTCCTGGAGCTGACCAAAGATATGCTCTGACCAGTATTGGTTCTCCGGTGAGTGGGTGCTGTGGTAGTTGTCGAACTTAATCAAGAAACCCGTAGAGTCCTCGAGATGCTCGGCCTTCACCCGGGCGATTTGCTGCTCTGGCGTGATGCCCGCTTTTTCTGCCGACAACATAATGGCGGTGCCATGGGCGTCATCGGCGCACAGATAGAGGCAGTGATTGCCCCGTGAGCGTTGAAAGCGTACCCAGATGTCGGTTTGCACCTGCTCTAACATATGACCAAGATGCAGCGCGCCATTGGCATAGGGCAGTGCAGATGTGACTAAAATGGTGCGAAAGTCAGAGGCCATAGCGCGAAATCCTGTGGTATCAATAGTGGACAGCGGGGGCTATGCGCCAAAAGTGAGGCTGACGTAACCCACGTGGTTGATCTGGCGCGCGAGTCTAACGGATAGCGCGCTGGGTTTCATGTCCCGAACCTTAACAGGGCGGTATACTGTGTGGTTTGGACTGGTCCCCACGCGGTTTGCCATAGCCCTCCGCGGTTTGGTCAAGGTCCCCTACCTGAAAGGCAAAAGAGGAAGTGTTAGTGTCAAAACCCAAACATATTGTTGCGGTCGCCTCTGGCAAGGGTGGCGTGGGCAAATCGACAGTGACCATGAATTTGGCTGCGGCCCTCAGTAAACAAGGTTTGGCGGTGGGTTTACTCGATGCGGATATTTACGGCCCGAGCCAACAGCGCATGTTGGGTATAGCCGAAGATGTCCGCCCTGGACAGCAAGATGAGCGCTATTTGCTGCCCATCGAGGCGCATGGCATCAAGTCTATGTCCATGGGTTATCTCACGACTGAACGTACGCCCATGGTATGGCGTGGACCCATGGCGAGCGGTGCGCTGCAGCAGATGCTTGAGCAGACTCTGTGGGGTGAGCTCGACATTTTACTGGTCGATATGCCTCCCGGAACCGGTGATATTCAATTGACCCTTACCCAAAAAGCGGCCATTGCAGGTGCGGTGATTGTCACTACTCCCCAAGACATTGCACTGCTCGACGCCCGCAAAGGCATTGAGATGTTCGCCAAGGTTCAGGTGCCTATTTTGGGCATTGTCGAGAATATGGCGGTCCATGTTTGCAGCGCTTGCGGCCATGAGGAAGCTATTTTTGGTGCCGATGGTGGCCGATTATTGGCACAGCAGTACGGAGTGGCGGTATTGGCCAGTTTACCCTTGTCCCTGGCTGTGCGCGAAGCCGCCGATCAGGGGATGCCGCTGGTACACGGTGCGCCCGAATCAGCGGCTGCCCAGTCCTTTATGACTGCGGCCGATAGCCTGTGGTCGGCGTTACAGCACACCCAACCCGAAGCGGCGCCGGTCATTACCATGGGTGATGATTGACCCGCTAATCACGAATGAATGCGTTGTAGTCACAACCCCATAAGGAGAGCGTGTGAGCATAAAATCCGATCGTTGGATTCGCCAAATGGCGCAAGAGAAAGGCATGATTGATCCCTTCGAGCCCGGTCAAGTCCGGGCGGACGGCGATCGACGCCTCATATCCTACGGCACCTCAAGCTATGGCTACGATGTTCGCTGCTCCCGTGAATTTAAAGTATTCACTAACATCAACTCAGCCACGGTTGACCCGAAGAATTTCGACGAAAACAGCTTTGTCCATGTGGAAAGCGACGTCTGTGTGATCCCGCCCAATTCCTTTGCCTTGGCGTCGACGGTGGAATACTTTCGCATTCCCCGCAATGTGTTAACTGTGTGTCTGGGTAAGTCCACCTATGCACGCTGTGGCATCATTGTGAACGTGACGCCCTTGGAGCCCGAGTGGGAGGGGCACGTCACCTTAGAGTTTTCCAATACCACCACCTTGCCCGCTAGAATTTATGCCAACGAGGGCGTAGCGCAGATGTTGTTCTTTGAGAGCGATGAGATCTGCGAAACCAGTTATGCGGATCGTGGCGGTAAGTATCAGGGGCAGCGCGGCGTCACGTTACCAAAGGCCTAGTCGCTGTGGGTTTGTAGGGTGGTCGATCGCAGCTCGATGCTGACCTCACTACCGTCCTCCACATGCAGCGTGCGTACCATCAGGTAGTCGAGGGCGGGGGCTAGCCAGATATCGGAAGCGCGATCGTCAGAGTTCTCGTGAACCTGTTGGTAATGGACTGTTGTGAAATGACCGGCGGGAACAGCAATTTCTTCGGTGCCCACTAGCACTAGCGTCCGTGTCTTGACGCGGTCCCCATCAACCACATCAAAGCTCAGGGTCTTGGGCGGGTTATTGGCGCGAAGTAAATCGATACGCAGCTGCTCTTGCTGGCTTAATCGGTCGAGAATATGGGGCTGCCATGGGTGCTCGCTCCACTGTTTCTTGCGCAGACTCTTAATGACCCCAAGGGCTGGGTCGAACTGCACTTCGCGACGGCGGTTGACTAAGCCTTTCAGGCGATATTCGAAGTGCTGACCGAGGATGCGGTTGCCATCAAAGCTGAAGCGCGCTTGTTCGCTTAGGCTTGCGATGAGCACCGAGCCTTTGTTGCGGAGTAACCAGCCATTGTCGGTGCTCTCTAGGGAGCGGTGCAGCACCATGCTCAGTCCCATTGCTGTGGTGTCGTACTCGGCCACATAAGGGACCAGGGTGATGAGTGGCTCTGAATCGGCTGTGTTTGTGTCCAGCGCAGCCGCCAGGGGGCTGGCGAGCAACAACGCTGCCGCCAGCAGGGGCTTCATGAAGACTCCCGTAGGTCGCGTAACGCCTGGTCATTGTCGGTATTAAGTGGCCAGAGCAAGCCCCCATCAGGCAGTAGCTCATGCCCCAAGGCACAGCGACCATCGACTAATCTCAGCTTACCGCTTATGTGTAACTGAGCAGCGGCGGGATAAATCTGATGCTCCAATGGCAGGATGCGCTGGGCAAGACTCTCGGCGCTATCACCGGCCACAATTGGCACCCGCGCTTGAAGTATTGCAGGACCACCGTCAAGCTCTGTGGTCACATAGTGCACGGTGGCACCCGCTTCGGTATCGCCATTGTCGATGGCACGTTGGTGAGTGTTTAAACCCGGATATTTGGGTAGCAGTGACGGATGGATATTGAGCAGCCGGCCGGCAAACGGCTCGACAAATACTGGGCTGAGTATGCGCATAAATCCGGCTAGTACCACGAGATCGGGCTCTAAGGTTTGGACCGTCATCGCCAGTTCGGTATCGAAGGCCTCGCGGTGGGGGTACTGTTTGTGATCGACAATATCAGTATGCAGCCCGTGGGCGGCTGCGGTTTCTATGCCGAGGGCATCGGGGCGATTAGCGATGACACCTGCAATCTCAGCGTCGAGGCTGCCTGCATTCACGGCATGGATGAAGGCCTCCATATTACTGCCGCGTCCTGAGATCAGCAGTACGATTCGACTTCGATTAGCACTCATCCAACCAGCTCCACCTCCCTGTTGCCGGCTACGATTTCACCAGCCTGCCAAGCTTGGATGCCGTTTTGCGCTAAATGTTCCAGAGCGATCTCAGCTTTGCCCGCTCCGACCACCAGCGCCATACCAACGCCGCAGTTGAACGTACGATAGAGTTCGCTGCGCGCAAGATTGCCACCCGCCTGAAGCCACTCAAAGATGGGGGGTAGCTGCCAGCTGCTTAGATCGATGCGCGCACTGCAGCCTTGCGGTAGAACTCTCGGTATATTTTCCAATAGACCGCCGCCCGTAATGTGGGCGAGGGCGTGTGGGCGAACTTCACGCTGCAGCGACAGCAGCACTTTGTTGTAAATCGTGGTGGGCGCCAATAATGCTTCCCCAAGGGTGCAATCACCAGAGAAGCGTTCGCTGATGTCCGCATCGGTCACTTCAATGATTTTTCGAATCAGCGAATAACCGTTGGAATGAGGGCCGCTTGAGGGTAGTGCCAAAATGGCATCACCGACACTGACATGACTACCGTCGATGATATTTTCCCGCTCGACCACGCCTACACAAAATCCCGCAAGGTCGTAGTCTTCGCCCTCGTACATGCCGGGCATCTCGGCGGTTTCACCCCCTACTAACGCGGCGCCCGCTAATTCGCAGCCTTTGCCAATACCGGTAATGACATCCGCCGCAATATCAACGTTGAGTTTGCCGGTGGCGTAATAATCGAGGAATAACAGGGGCTCTGCACCCACCACCGCAATGTCGTTACTGCACATGGCCACTAGATCAATACCGATGGTGTCGTGCTTTCCCAGTGCCAGAGCCAGCTTGAGTTTGGTGCCGACCCCATCGGTTCCGGAAACCAAGACCGGGCGACGATAGCCTTCAGGGATCTCACACAGTGCGCCAAAGCCCCCCAAACCCCCTAAAACTTCCGGGCGGTGGGTGCGTTGGCTTACGGATTTGATGCGTTCAACCAGCGCGTTGCCAGCGTCAATATCGACGCCAGCATCGCGGTAGGTGAGGGGACGTGTGTCTTTGCTCATACTCAGGCCTCGGTTGCGGAGGCGTAGAGTAATGGCTCAGATGCGGATAGGAAAGTCACAGTGGGGTGCCTCGGTGGCTGAAGGCCTGTTCGGGCGCTGACTTGCTACCGATTGCTAATATCACCCCCGTACGCCCCCAGTGGCTGGTAGACTCCTGACTACCCGTTGCGAATGAGGTTTCGGTGCATGTTGGCACGTGCCCTAAGTGTTATCTGCTGTGTGTTAATGGTATCGACCGTGTCGGCCGATGATTGGTATAGCGCGGTGGTGCCGGTGCCCGATCGAAGCCCAAGCAGCCTCGACCGTGCATTGGCTGATGCCCTCGAGCAGGTTCTCGTGCGGGTATCGGGTGACGCGCAGCTGGCGGAACGACCTCGTACTGCTGAACTGCTGGGTAATGCTCGCGACCGAGTATCGCTGTACAGTTATCGAGAGCTAGAACAGGGCCTGGCGGTGCGTGCGCAGTTCGATAGCTCCATTATCAAGTCATTACTTCGAGAGCTCAGGGCCAGTTTTTGGGCGACCCCTCGACCTACGGTGCTGGTTTGGTTGGTTGCCGATGAATCGGAAGGTCGTCGTTTTGTGAATTTCGCCGACGACCCTGAGCTGGTTACCGCATTGGTCGATGGTTTTGCCGATCGGGGGGTGCCCGTGAGATTCCCTCTGTTAGATCTCGAAGACACCGCTAATTTGACCCCCGATGGGGTTTGGCAAAAAGCGATGGCGGATATTATTCCCGCGTCCGAGCGTTACGGTGTTGAGCATTTACTCTTGGGCCGTTTCGTTCAGCTAAGCAGTGGTCAGGCGGTGGGTGATTGGCTGTATTTCGGCCCTGCCTTTCAGCGTGGCATCGAGTTGTCGGGTGTCGATGTGGTGAGCTTGATGTCTGCGGGGGTCAATTTATCGGTCGATGCCATGGTTGAGCAGTACGCGGTCAGACTTGACGATGAGGGACTGGGTGGCCGATTGCGGGTCCGCGTGGACGGTGTCTCCGGTTATGACGATTATCGAGGGGTCATGGCGGCCTTAGAGTCCATCATTGTGATTGACAATATCAGCGTGACCCGTATCGATCAGGACCAACTTGGGCTGATTGTGGCGGGGGTGGGTAGCTCCGATGCTTTGTTGCGTTTATTACCGGACGACGGCGGTTTGAAGCCCGCTTCCGACAGCCGTTTGGTCGATGCGTCACTGAATGACGCGGTAGACGTGCGTTTGGTGTGGATGCCAAAGCTATGACCGATAAGGCGGTTAACCGATGGCCATTTGTGGTTGCGATCAGCGTCCTGTTGGCGCTGTTGTGGTGGGCGCTACATCCTATCCTGACCCCTTTTGCCTTGGGCGCCCTGGTTGCCTACCTGGGTGATCCACTCGTTGATCGATTCGAGCATCGTGGGTATAGCCGGACCGCCGGTGTCAGTGTGGTTTTTCTTCTATTCACGTTGGGTCTGATTCTGATTGTGGCGGTGGGCTTGCCGCTGCTGTTGGAGCAAGCGGACCAGGCCCTGCGCCGTATTCCCGATCTCTACCGCTGGTTATCCAGTACCGCGGTACCTTGGATTCAGGGGCAGCTGAGCTTGAGTCCGGTGCAATTGCCCGCGGTGGACTGGGAGGCCGAGTTAGCCGCTCAATGGAAGTCGATGGGCAAGGTGACCGCCGACATGGTGGCGAAAGTTACTCGCTCTGGTTTGGGGTTGGCCATCACTCTTTTTAACTTGGCCCTGGTCCCTGTGGTGGCTTTTTATTTGATGCGCGACTGGGACCGGATGGTTGAGGCACTGCTTGATCTTATACCGCGCCCCTGGCAAGAGCAGGTCTCGTTGATGGCGGGTGAGGCCGACGATGTTCTGGGCGCATTCATCCGCGGCCAATTTCTCGTCATGGTGGCGCAGGCTGTTATGTACAGCATATTGTTGTGGTTAGTGGGTATTGATTACGCCGTTATTCTGGGCACCCTAGCCGGTGTCGCCGCCATCATCCCCTACGCGGGCTCGGTGATTGGTATTGGCAGTTCTCTCGCTGTTGCCTGGGCGCAGTTTGGGGGCGACCTGAGCCCTCTGATGTGGGTGGCAGCTGTTTTTGCCCTGGGGCAAACCATTGAAAGTTGGGTGTTAACTCCAATGCTAGTCGGTGACCGGATTGGCCTGCATCCCGTGGTGGTTATCTTTGTTCTCATGGCCGGCGGGCAGTTGGCGGGTTTTACCGGTGTACTGGTGGCGCTGCCCGTGGCTGCTGTCGTGTTTGTGTTTGGTCGCCACGCATTGACCTACTACCGCCACAGCCGCACCTATCAGGGAAGTTAACCCGTCAGATGTCAGATCAACTCCCCCTCGCCATCGTGATGGACGATGCTGCCACCTTCGATAATTTTTTGCGGACGCCCCAGAACCAAGAGGCTCTCGCATGCTTGCATTCAGTACTCAGCGTCGAGCAAGCAGCAGGTGCCTACCTTTGGGGTGGCCCGGGTGCGGGTAAAAGCCATCTATTGCAAGCGGTCTGCCATGAGGGCGATGGTCGGTCGCTGTATCTACCATTGGGCGAGTTGTTGAATTACCCGCCAGCGGCGGTGCTAGAGGCTTGTGAAACTACCCCGTTGGTGGTTATCGACGATGTCCATTTCCTGAAGGGCCATACAGCTTGGCAAGAGGCGCTGTTTCATTTATTCAATCGGCGTCGCGATCATGGGCGCCCTATGGTTTACGCCAGCCAGTGTGCACCTGCAGCGCTGGTCGATGTGTTACCCGACCTGTGCTCGCGCTTGGCAAGTTTAACCGTCTATCGATTGCCTGATCATGACGAACAGACCTTAGAGCAGCTCTTGGCTTTTCGAGGGGGGCTTAGGGGTATTCGCTTATCCCCGGAGGTGATTCGTTACATCATGGCAAGGGTACCGCGAACCACGACGGCGGTGATGACCCTGCTCGATCGTATCGATGAGGCGACCCTGACGCACAAGCGGCCGGTCACGATTCCTCTGCTACAGGATCTTAAGTTGCTGTCGTTGGATCGGTGACCACCACGGCGTAGTCGTCGGGCCCCAGCTGCAAATAGCCCCGTAAGTAGTGCACCAGCAGGTAAAGCGGGACGGTATCTAGCAGTGCTGAACACGCTTTAAACGCGTAGTTGCTACCCACTAAGACCAACAGGGTGTTGACGGTCATTTCGCCCCGTAGGAACACAGCGCCAAAGGTCACGGTTACGACCATCACTGAATCGACTAATTGGCTAATGAGTGTTGAGAAGTTATTGCGCAGCCAAAGGTGCTTGCCGCGGGTTAAACGCTTCCAAAAATGGAACAACTGCACGTCGCAGTATTGAGCGGCAATGTAGGCCAGCATAGAGGCGAATACGGCGCCGGAGGTCGTTGCATAAATTAATTGATAGAACCCCACGTCCCCCTCAAGGACATCGCCGTTGGGTAGCGGCACTGGTCCTGCCAATGACAGGATCTGCCAGGGGGGCATCGTATTCGCGGGTACGGATGGCGCTAAATCGCCCAGTGTTAGGACCGCTAAAATAAACACATTGAGCGCAAGGCCCAGGCTTACTAAAAAGTTGGCGCGCGCCCGGCCGTACAACTCGCAAATCAGGTCCGTGCAGAGAAAAGTGAGGGGGTAGGGTAAGACACCCACCGCCAGGGCCAGTGGCCCTAACTGGATGAAGCGAGTGATACCGATGACGTTGAGCAGCGTCATTGCACAGAGGAAGAGCCCCGCCAGTACGAGAAAGACACGCTCCCGTCGTTCGCGAATAATGGCTGTGACCATGGAGATCAGTGCTCCAGCTGGCCTAGATTGGCATGTAATACTGAGCCATTGATAACCGGATTGTGGTGCGACCAAATCACCAAACGAGCGATTTCATTGGGGTCGATGAGCCGTCCAAAGCTGTTCATCTTACTAATATCGGCCAGAATGGTTTCGTCGTTACCGACATGGCCTCGCAGCATCTCGGTATCGGTAAAGCCCGGACAAATCAGCGCGGTGTGGATGCCGCGTCCCATAAGATCTTGGGTTGTGGCCCGCATCATCCCCAGCTGAGCATGTTTGGTGACGACGTAGCTAAAGGCGCCACCAACGGCTTTTTCCGACAGGGTTGAGCCGATGAACTGGATGCTGGAGCTCTGGGGCATCACCGGTATGAGGTGTCGGTTGAGGGTGTTAATGGCCGATACGTTAATGTGAAAAGCTCGCTCGAAACTGTCATCGCTACAGTTTTCTGCATTGTCTTTCAGCATTAATGCGGCATTGTGAATGAGGCAAACCTCGCTGGGTTGCTCGGTCTTCACCACTGACACGAGCCCCTGGGCTAGTGCCATGACGGCGTCGCTGGTTGCCAGATCACCACAGTGATTTTCGACCCCCGACACGGGGCAAGGACGCCTTGACACGTTAATCACGGAAAAGCCTTGCTGCAGGAAGTGCTCCGCTGTGGCGGCACCGATACCTGAGCTGGCGCCGGTGATGATCGCAATGCGAGTCATGTATAGGTCCTTGGGGAAAACAGAGGGTGATTGTCGCGGTGTATGGTCAGTGTACGTTAATTTGTCCTTGCTGGATGGCTGGTGTGCGGGGCTAGGTGGTTGCACTATGCCGATCGATTGCCCACCATCTGCGGCTCAGGCAGTGTTTTCCGTAAAAGCAGAGGCTCCCCTATGACGCGACTGACGACCTTGTTTATCGACAAGGAGGCGCACAAATTTTCAGCTGCACATTTCACTATCTTTTCAGCGACTGAGCGCGAGCGATTACACGGGCACAATTATTCGGTATCTGCTCGGATCGTTGCGCCAATGGGGCCCAATGGCTTTTCCGCGGATTACAACGTGTACAAAAACCGGCTCAAGCAGCTCTGTGACGCTCTCGATGAGTACATGCTTCTGGCGGCCCATTCCCCTTATCAAACTATTGTAGTGGCGGACGACAACGTCGAAGTGACATTTAACGGGCGTACCCTTAGGTTCCCTGTGGACGAAACACAAGTGCTGCCCATCACCAATGTCACGGTCGAAGAGCTGGCCCACTATTTGTTGGCGCAGCTGTTGGCCGAGGGTGGCGACGAAGGGTTAGTCGAGGTAGAGCTGGGGGTGTCTTCGGGTCCCGGT
This sequence comes from uncultured Halieaceae bacterium, assembly GCA_913057135.1. Lineage (GTDB taxonomy): Bacteria > Pseudomonadota > Gammaproteobacteria > Pseudomonadales > Halieaceae > Luminiphilus. The sequence goes on along the minus strand of CAJXNM010000022.1, from coordinate 28,732 downwards.
CAAACAGGCATTGCTGTTTGGCAAGCAAGCTGACTGCAATGACTCGGTCATACAGTAAGACCATGGCGATCCTGATGGCGTCTCGGTGGCTGTGTTTATCCCTCAAAGAGGGACGCCGAGAAAAAAACAGAAAAAAATTTAAAAAAGGGTGAACTTTTCACGACACCCTCGGTCTTACTTACAACTGCTGAGATGGTGCCGCTACGGGGTAGGCACATGGGAAACGTCTTGGCAGTCGGAATCAGTGGTTTTGATTCTCCCCGTTTTGAGTGGCTCCTTCTTTCGCCGGCTATAAAGCCGGCGTTTTTTTGCTGCTGTCAGCCGCCTTTAATGTCCTTGGTCATGCGGCTGCGCAGACTACGCTCTGTTTGTGGTCCAACCAGCGTCGCGACAACGACACCCTCTGGGTTCACGATGAGGGTCGTGGGGAGTACCGTGGGTCTGGGGACACCTAGCTGCGTGGCCGGATCGTTCTCGAGCAGCGCGAATGCAATACCCAGGCGCTCGCTGTCCACTTGCAGAGGGTCCCCGACTTTGCCGTCAAAATTGACCCCCAGGACAACAATCGAGGGGTCCTTTGCCAGCTGGTTGAGCTCGGGGATTTCGTCGCGACAGGGAGCGCACCACACAGCCCACCAGTTGATAACCCGCCATTGTCCGTCACCCGGTAGTGGCTGTGATTTATCCTCGTTGCAGCCGGAAAGACTCAGTGTCACAACCAGTATTAGGCTGAGCCAAAACGTCATGCTCAGTGGGCTGCGGCACTGTAAGTGGTGCGCGCTGCTATGCATCAGCTGTGTCACTGGGGGCTTTCCCTTTGAACAAATCCGTGATCGGCAGTTGAAGAACGTCAGCTTGGCTTTGACGTTGTGCTTCCAGTAACGCTACCGCCTGCCGTTGCCAATCGCTCGCCGATGCCGGGGCGGGTGGCACTGGAAGCTCATCGTTGATCCACTGTTTGAGTTCCACCAGGGTGACGTTGCCCAAATCGCAACTGAGTAAGTAGCGCCCTTGATGGTCTTCGGTAACCAATTTGGTATCGATCAGTCGGTCGCGGATGATCTGCCAGCTGCCACTGTCGAGACCACCCATAACGCCCGGGTCTCGCATGAGTTCTAACTCCCCTATGGGCTCCCCCTGTTGTTGCCGTTGCCAGAGCAGGTGCAACACGTCGAGGGCCTTGAGTAAACGAGGACGTGTCGCTTGCATTTTTGTTTGGTAAGCGGACAAGCTATGAACCAATATGGCTCCCAGTAAGACCAAAATCCAGATAACGTATAACCAAAGCAGGAACACGGGCACGGCCGCAAAGGCGCCATAGACTAAGGTGTAACTGGAATTGGCGATAACCTTGGCAAACACCGCTCTCGCGAAAGTGAAGGCCACGGCGGTGGCCAAACCGCCTACGAAAGCGTGTCGCGCTGGCACGGCGCAGTTGGGTACCGCCATATACAATGCGGTCAAGCCGATAACGGTGATGGCGAATGGCAGCAGTGACAACAAAAATACACTGATACCCAATGTGTCGAAGCCCGCGATAGCGTTGGCTGCCGCGTACAAATAGGCCTGAATACCCAAGCCGATGCCCAGTAGCAGTGGCGCCAAGCTCAGGACGGCCCAATACAGCAAGAAACTGCTGATGGGACTGCGATTTTTTCGGGTGCGCCAAATGTTGTTGAAGGCCCGCTCGACGTTGCGCAACATGAGCACTGCGGTTACCAGCAAGATGGCGACACCGAATCCGGTGAGATTTTTGGCTTGCTCGGAAAATGTGGTCAGATAATCCGCCACATCCCTCGATGCCTCGGGCACCAGATTCTGAACCAAAAATTGTTGTATTTGTTGTTCGATATTGCCGCTAGTGGGTATCGCCGACCCCACGGCAAAAACCACCGTAATCAGGGGTACCAACGCAAATAGGCTCATGTACACGAGGGCTGCGGCAATTTCTGAACAGCGATCTTCCTGAAAGCGCCGGATAAAGTACTGCGCACCGCGCAGGCTGTTCTGTATGATGGAACGGGCGTTCATCGTGCTTGGGATCCTCCGACACAGCACCTTATAATTCATGACACCGCACAACAAGAAGCCAGTGTAGTGCAGGCCGAAGCGCTTGTGGTAAGGCGAATGACAATGGACAGTTTATGACCGGCCAACCCTACATCTTGGTCTTATACTACAGTCGCAGTGGCGCCACCCTTTCAATGGCCGAGCAGGTCGTGCGTGGTGTGGTCTCGGTCCCGGGTATCGACGCCAGGCTGCGCACGGTGCCACCGGTCAGCGTCGAAACTACCCAGAGCCTCGATTCAATCCCCGACGACGGCCCCCTTTATGGCGATGAGGATGATTTACGCCACTGTGCCGGCTTGGCTTTGGGCAGTCCAACCCGCTTTGGCAATATGGCGGCACCGCTGAAATATTTTATCGATAGCACCTCGGGCTTGTGGCTCTCGGGGGCCTTGGTCGACAAACCCGCGGGGGTATTTACCTCTACCAGTTCCCTGCACGGCGGCCAAGAGAGTACGCTGCTGAGCATGATGCTGCCCTTGTTGCATCACGGGATGATGGTTATGGGTTTGCCTTATAGTGAATCGGGATTGCGCCAAACCACCTCGGGGGGGACACCCTACGGTGCCAGTCACTGGGCAGGGGAGACAGGAGATAGAGCCCTCGATCCGACCGAGGCGGCCCTGTGCCGAGCCTTGGGCCAGCGTTTGGCGCGCACCGCGCTGTGGCGACTCACCGGCGGTGAAAGTCGATGACATCCCAGACGAGAGGTTCTGCCAGCCATCGTTTGTGGTTGTGTCTGTGGTTATGCTGGGGCGTTTTTCTGGTACAGCAAATCGCAGATCTGGCCCGTGACAATGCCCCATGGCCACTGTGGCTAGTGCGTGCGCTACCACTTCTGATGTTCATGCCGGGTGTGGCACGGGATCAACTCCGATCTCTGGTTTGGTTGTGTTTTGTCATTCTGTTTTATTTTGTGTCGGCGGTTGAGCTTGTGTTTGCTCGACCGACCGACACCCTGGCCATCGTCGGTATTAGCGCGGTGGTGCTCTTGTTTGTGGTATCGACGTTGTACATCCGGGTGCGTGGACGTGAGCTGCGACAGCAGTCAACGACTGAGTCTCCGGCGTCCAACTCATAGGGTTCATTCCTCACACTAAAAGGAGTAACGAACATGGCGTTGTGGCGATTTGTGCGCGGATTCTTTAGCGGCATTTGGCGTGCCTTACAGGGTCTTAGCAAGGTGGTGACTGTACTAGTACCACTGTTCGCCGTTGCATTCTTCATTGGGGCCCTTGTCGTGGGTATTCGCGGCGCACAGCCCGAGCCCCTGCCTGAGCGGGCCGCACTATTGCTGAATCCGCAGGGTGTTTTGGTCGAGACGCGGGTACCGCTTGAGCCTTTCGAGGCCTTCCTGGAGGGGGACGGTGGCGAAGTCTTGCTGGCCGATGTCATCGAGTCTATTGAGCGTGCCGCCACTGACGATCGAATCACGGCACTTGTGATGGATTTGCAGCAGTTGGCTAGCCCTACGGTCAGCCAGGTACTCGAAATAGCACCCGCTATAGAAGCGTTTCGTGCCAGCGGTAAGCCGGTGGTTGCCTTTGCGGATTATTACGATCAAGGCCACTACGCTCTGGCGGCACAAGCCGATTCAGTGCTGCTGCACACCGAAGGTGGCGTGAATTTGCAGGGTTTTGCGGTCTATAAAAGCTACCTGCGGCGCTTGCTCGACAATATTTATATCACCATGAATGTGTTTCGGGTGGGCGATAATAAGTCCGCCGTAGAGCCTTACCTTCGGGACGATATGTCGGCGTCTGAGCGCGAAGTCATTGGTCTCTGGTTGGGTGACATTTGGACCCAGTACGCGGCCCTGGTTGATACGGGCCGCCAATTTGAAGCGGGTACCATTGATCAATTCATTGCTGAATTCCCCGACCGCTTAGAGGATCACAACGGCGATCTCGGCGAGCTTGCGTTGTACAACCGGCTGGTGGACTACCTCATGACCTACGATGAGATGAATGAGCACCTTGTCGACGTTGTCGATGCCACTGATGATGAGGGTGATTGGGAAGCGGTTGAGTTTGGTCGCTATTTACAGGCGACTTCTGCCGAAAGTAGCGCTGCAGCCAAGCCCGATGAAGATGCCAAAGCCGTTGTAGCTGTCATACCCATCGAGGGGGAATTAATTCCTGGGGAGAGCACCCAAGGCTTTGCGGGTTCCGATACGGTTCTGGATCAAATCGAGCGAGCCCAAGAACTCGAACATTTAGCCGCAGTAGTGGTGCGAGTTAATTCACCCGGTGGCAGTGTGTTTGCCGCAGAGGTCATCCGGCAGAAGCTGCTCACGCTGCGCAGCGCCGACATTCCCGTGGTGGTCTCAATGGGCAGTGTGGCAGCCTCTGGGGGCTATTATATTGCCGCTGACGCGGAAGAAATTTGGGCGCTGCCCAGTACTATTACCGGCAGTATTGGTGTGTTTGCGGCGTTTCCAACCCTCGAGCGCTTATACGATTGGGCCGAGGTTAATGTCGATGGTGTAACCACGGCGCCACTCGCCGCCGCTATTCGACTTGATACGGGTGTCGACGAGACTGGTAAGCGCATCATTAACAGCGTCATCAGTCGAATTTATCAAGACTTTGTTGATATCGTTGCCAACGGTCGAGATATGGATTGGGATGCGGTTGATGCTATTGCCGGTGGTAAAGTCTGGAGTGGCGAGGATGCCAGCGCCATCGGTCTGGTCGACAAGCTAGGTGGCTTGGACGATGCGGTGGCAGCTGCTGCTGCCTTTGCCGACGTCGATGACTACGAGGTGCGCCGTGTGGGAATACCTTTGAGCCCCGAACAACTCATCTTGCAGGAGTTGGGTAAAAACTTTAGTAGCAGCTCCCTGTCAGGATTCTCTGTTCTCGATAAATTGGCGGCACAACTTGCCATGCCGTTACGTGCTATCGATAGCCTGCGTGACCCGGGACATGTGTATGTGCGTTGTCTTGAATGCGGCGCCCAGTTCTGATGTTTTCCATGACCGAGGGTAAGCCCCCCGTTGAGCCATTGCCCGCAGCCACCGTACTGGTGATGCGTGACGGCGACGCGGGACCTTTGGTGTTGTTATTGAAACGCCATCACGAGCTTGCATTTATGCCCGGCGCTTGGGTCTTCCCGGGGGGTAAAGTCGACGCCGACGACGCGGGCAATAACGACGAAGAGCGAGCCCGATCAGCCGCCGTCCGAGAGGTGCATGAAGAGGCGGGCATCCGCATTACTTCGGATCAGCTGTTAACGTTCTCCCATTGGCTCACGCCCGAGGGGGTTAGTCGTCGGTTTTCGACCTTTTTTTTCGTCGCAGCCGTAACCGGCGAACCCACTATTACCGTCTGTGGTAGTGAAATTGTCGACCACCAGTGGATTGCCCCTGAAGGTGCCCTGTTGCAGCACCGAAAAGGAGAGCTCCCCATGCCACCTCCAACCTATGTCTCCCTCTGTGACCTGTCGTGTCATCGATCCTTGCGTGAGCTCCAGGGCAATGTCGCAGCCCGTGCCACCCATCGGTTTTTTCCGAAGGTTATCCCGCAACAGGGGAATTTATGTTTTTTATACGAAGGGGATGCGGGCTATGTGACAGGTGATCCCGCTACACCGGGGTTACGGCATCGCACCATGATGGTCGACGGCATTCTTGATTATCAGTGCGACTGACTAGGGCGGTTGGGTTAAACGATTAGCGCCACTTACCGCCGGGTAGTCGCTTGGCAGTGTCTGCAGTGACTTCGCTGAATATCTCAGCCACCGGTTTATCGGCACCCACGCTGTACCTGCGGGAAATCATGGTGACCGGGAACAGGTAGACATCGGTATTGGGGTAATGCAATGCCCGTGAACGACCTGCTCGATCTCTGTACACTACCCATTCCATGCGGAGTTCTTTACTGAGTAAATCCCCAAGCACGACCCCCATGGCCTGCAAACCCAGCAGGTCATCTCGGCCTACTGAGCCGGTGTCGAGTAGTCGCTGTAGGGTGTCCAGATCACGGGAGGCGTTGCCTGACAATTGGCGACCTAGGGCATTGGCGCGTCGCTCCACATCGGCGCGCTGGTTGGCCATAAACTGACGGTCAATTGCCGACAACGGCTCGATACGTTGTTCAATTGCACTGGGCTGCTGCCAGCTGGAACTCTGCGCCCAGGATGGCGTCAGAGTGATCATTGAGAGCATGAGGCCTGTGAGCACCGTGATAACAAAACGATTTCCACAAATCGTCAGTTGTCTATCGCTCCATGAAGTGGATAATTGCGCGATCATGAAATTTCACCCCTATAACACGGCCAGCCTTGGAGTTTGCCTATGATAACCGGAAGCATTGTGGCCCTGGTAACTCCAATGCAGGAAGATGGCGCCATCGACTGGGTTGCCCTCGAGAAGCTCATTGAATATCAAATTCAAGCCGGCACATCGGCGCTGGTAATAGCCGGTACTACCGGAGAGAGTGCAACGCTTACGGTGCCCGAGCACTGCGAGATTATTCGCTTTTCAGTGGAGCAATCCGGTGGTCGTGTTCCGATTATCGCAGGCACCGGTTCGAACTCCACCCACGAAGCCATCGAGCTCACGGTCGCCGCCGCCGAGGTAGGTGCAGATGCCTCTTTGCTGGTGACGCCCTATTACAATCGTCCGACACAGGAAGGGCTTTATCAGCATTTTTGCGCGGTTGCCGCCTCGGTCAATATTCCCATTATTTTGTACAACGTACCCGGACGCACCGCGTGTGATCTCAGTAACGAGACCGTGCTGCGTTTGAGTAAAGTCGACAATATCGTCGGGTTAAAGGACGCAACCGGTGATATTGAACGCGGCGCAGCACTGATACGCCAGCTATCCGAAGCCTTTGCGGTTTACTCTGGAGACGACCCAACGGCGCTGGCACTGATGCGTCACGGTGCGAAAGGTAATATTTCGGTAACAGCCAACGTGGCTGCTGAGTCAATGGCAGACCTGTGTCGATATGCCCTCGCGGGTGACTTTGAGGCTGCGCAGCGTCTTGACGATCAACTGAAAGGGCTCAACCAAGCCCTGTTTGTGGAGCCCAATCCCATTCCCGTGAAGTGGGCTATGGCTGAGCAGGGCATGATGGGTGGCACTCTACGGTTACCGCTGGTGGCGCTGTCCGATAACTGCCACGAGACGGTTCGCATCGCTCTGCAGCAGGCGAACCTGTAATGCTGTGGCGTTGTGCGTGGCTGCTACCGGTGGCCTTGTTATCCGGTTGCTCCTGGTTATTTGGTGACGATGGCTTATTTCCCGACAACACCGAGCGTTATCAGAACGCCGTTGAGTTGCAGGAAATCCGAGTGCCCGCCGGGGTAGGTTCGCCGGCCTTGAGCCAGATATATCCGATACCGACTGTGCAAGCGGTCGCAAAACTCGAAAGTGAATTCGACGTACCCAGGCCTGCGCCACTAACGTCCGGTGCGCAACAGGATGCGGTGCGTATTCAGCGTCTCGGTGACGAGAGTTGGGCCCTGGTCGCCGTATCGCCAGGTCAATTGTGGCCCCAAGTACGTGCCTTCCTCGCAAGTTCCGGTATTGCGGTTGCCAGCTCTAGTGCGCAGGCGGGGCTAATCGATACCCAGTACGTCACGCTTACCGATCAACCCCTGCCGGTTCGATTTCGATTTCGAGTCGAGTCAGGCGTCCAGCGCAACACAGCAGAACTGCACGTATTGCAGCAAAATCGCACTACCGAGCAGGCCGCAAGCTGGCCTCAGCTGTCCGATAATCTCGAACTCGAGCAAACTATGTTGCGCAATGTAGCCCAATTCATTGCTAATAGTGCTGAGGCGGCACCCATCTCGATGATGGCCGATCAAGCGATGAGTGCGAGTGGACGCATCACCCTTGAGGAGACCGATGTCGGTGCGCGACTGCAGCTGCAGTTGCCTTTCAATCGTGCCTGGGCATCGGTTAACAAAGCACTGCCAGAATCAGGTTTTGTGGTCGACGATCTGAACCGGAGTGAAGGTGTTTTTTATGTCACGTTCGGGGGACCTGACGGCAAAAAGTCGGGGGGCTGGTTTGATTGGTTGTGGGGTGGTGAGGACCAACATCCGCTGGCGAATAACCAGTACTTGGTCAAGCTGAGTGAGCAGGGTGAAGGGTCTGTGATGATCACCTTGACCGATGGTTTTGGTGCGCCGCCGCCACGGCGAGACCAGGCTGCGCTGCTGACCATTCTGAAAGGTAATATTAACTGAGTGATGCGTTTTGCGTCCCTTGGTAGTGGCAGCAAAGGCAATGCCACCGTTGTTCAGACCAATGACACGCTATTGTTGGTGGACTGTGGCTTTCCCGCAAAGGAAACCGAGCGACGTTTAGCGCGACTCGGCATTCGTCCCGAGCAGGTTGATGCCATTTTGGTTACCCACGAACATGGCGATCACGCGGCTGGGGTGGCTGTCGCGTCCCGGCAATGGCAGTTACCCGTTTTTCTGAGCCACGGTACCGCCGCGTCGGGGCGTATTACCGACGCCCACAGATTGATCTGCATCGATGCTGATACGCAATTTCAGGTTGGCGACATACAGTGTGAAGCTATTGCCGTACCCCACGATGCCCGGGAACCGATCCAGTTTTGCCTAAGTCACGGGGCTGAGCGGCTGGGTATCCTCACTGATCTGGGCTCCATAACACCCCACGTTATTGCAGCTTTCGGCAACTGCACAGGCTTGCTACTGGAGTGTAACCATGACCTCGACCTGTTGTTGCAGGGCCCGTATCCGCCCGCGTTGAAAAAACGGGTAGCGGGGGATTTTGGCCACTTGAATAATCAGCAGGCGGCGCAGTTGCTCGCAACCGCTAATACGGAACGCTTGCGTCAGTTAGTCATTGGCCACATCAGTGAGCAGAACAACTCTTTAGCGCATGCCCAGCAGAGCCTGCAGCCGGTACTGTCGACCTTGTCGGCAAATGTAGTGTTCGCTTGCCAGTCGGAGGGTTTTGACTGGCTTGAGTTGTCATCACTTGCCCCCAAGCAGAACCAGTCCCGCTGTGCTTAAAACACCCTAGTGGCTTTGCTGTGCCCCCAAGGGTGATATTTTCCAGCGACGGTTCGTCCACAGCCAGCTGTGGGGTGATTGCCGTATGGCGCGCTCGGTCAGTCGAGCGTAACGCTCGGTGATCGCCGCTTCCTCCATCTGCTTGGGTTCACGAGTAATGTCGATAAGGGTGCAATGATACCGACCGCGTGCGATGGGCTGGCAGTCTGCGAATACCACGGGAAATCCGGCGGCGCGGGCTAGTTGAGCCGCACCCGAGTAAAACGCCGTATCTTGGTGTAGGAACGTGGTTCGATGGGCCCGCTCCCGGTGCCCCGGTGATTGATCCGCGAGCATGGCGACTATACGGGGTTGGCGTCGGTGGCGAATAAAATCCCGTGCCACGGCACGCATTTCTATGGGTTGGCCATTGCGTAAACGCCTCAAGCCGAGCATAAACTGGTCGGCTGCTGGGTTATGCAGCTTTTTGTAAACCGGTGCTAGCGGTATGGGGTACTCCAGCGCTGCACGCTGTAGCAACCACTCCCAATTGCCCTGATGTAGCGTGAGTACGACCACCGACGTGTTGAAATTGTCGCTAATCTCCGCCATGAGCTCGGCATTTTCAAAGCTTACCCGCTGCCGCAACTCATCATCACTCAGCTGTCGAGTGGCCAAAATTTCGAGGGTATTGGTGGTGAGGTGACGGTAAAATTTCATGCGCTCCTGGGCTAGCGTAGTGTCTGGCCAATCGGGAAAGGCCGCTTTAAGATTTTTGGTGACGACCGCATGGCGGTAGCGGAACACCGATCCCAACAGCCAACTGAGGACACCCACAGCGCTATAGAGCACGGGCAGCGGTACACGGCTCAGTAGCGTAAACAGTCCACGGCTGATCATGGCAAACAGTGCTCTGGTAGCGTTAAGTGCGCTATTGGCCTCGTGAGTTCAGGTGCGGGGCATTGGAGTCTGGGGTTATGAGACAAATCTAGTGTATCCAGCTTGGGTAGTTTGAGTACGGGGACCGGGTCTACCACCTGATTACCATCTAGCCAAATCGACTCAAGTTCGGGAAGTTGCGTTAATTCCACCAGGTTTCGCAGCTTGTTGTCCGATAGCTTTAGCTGTCTTAGGCCTTTGAAGCGGCTTAAACCGAACAGGGTTTTGATACCCCCAGAGCTGCAATTGAGTTGGGTGAGCCCCTTAGCTTCTGTGACATGACCATCGATGATGGCTTGTTGCACACATTGATCCAGTGACGGGTCATCGATGCGGTAGTCCGTGAACAGGATGGGTGCTGCACGCACCAACCGATCATTGAAGTGGATGTCATACTGCTGACAGCCACTCAGGAGCAATGTGGCAGCGGTTAAAGCGCGAAAAACCCAATTCATACTTAATCCTATTCATCACTGGCCTATAATGCCAAAGCCGCAAGCCGATGAGGTGCAAAAGATGTACTCAAGCACGCCCAATGCCGATTTACTGAGCCTCGATGGGCAGCATCAGCTCAAGCAGATGGAGGCGGTGCTGCGCAAACATTGGCGTTTGGGGCAAAACATGGTGCTGTGTTGGGCCCCCGATCCCCGGGGATTACTTACCCTCGTGGTGCCACATTTTTTCTTGGGCAATTTCTCTGCCGCCGATAGTAATCAGTCTGATAGCAATGAGGAGTTTGTCCGCGAAGTCATTGGCGGCTCGCGGCTAAAGAGTCACGAGCAGATTTTTAGTATCGCCAAGCGACTGGGTGTCTCTACCAGTTTCATCAAGCTCGATGAGCCCTTGGGCGACGACCCGGCTCTGTTAAAAGCCGCCGATGCCATGATTTCAAGTTATGGCATTGGCTTTGTCGAGAGCCGCGGTGTGATTCTATTCGATATCGCTGAATTCTCCCTGTACTCCCCCTTCGAGCAAGCCAGCCAACTCAACAGTCTGTCCTACTCGATGAACTCTGCCTATAACAAACTCCAAAGAGAAGGGGTTGACGTTAACTTCGCGCGCACCACCACCGGAGACGGCTACTACGTGTGGAACCGTGATGTCGGACCCTACCCGGATCTCGATCTGTTGTGCTTTCTGTTACTGGTACTCATCGATAATGCGGTGGCCCGACGGCAAGCCAGTGGTAACACCGTACCCATTATTCGCTCTGCTTTTCACATCGGTAGCCACTATGAGCTCTGTCAAGCAGAGGGTATCAACCCCACCCTGTTTAGCTACATTGTGGGTGATGTAACCATCAAGCTGGCTCGTATGCTGGCTGTCGCCGACGCTGGCCAGGTGATGCTGGGGGATTTTCAGGCACCGCTGCCCGAGCTCGAGGGGGTTTATGGTCCCGGACGTTTCGTGAACGCTGCTCTGCAGCAGCTAATGGAGTTGAGTCATCTGCAAATAGCAGGTGAGTCCCTGAAGAAAATGACCTTGGTGCAAGGTAGTGTCGGTACTGAGCGCGCCATGCCCCATCACATTAAGGATAAACATGGGATGGTGCAGTCAGCCTTCAATCTGTGTGCCAAGGTGGATTGGGGATCAGAAGCTTTGACCTTGGGTACGCCCCTCTCCCAATGACATCAGAGGAGTCCAACACACCCTCCGGCCCGGAGGGCTGCTGTGTTATTCCAGCAAACGCAAGTGCTAGATCCCGTGCTAAGGCGGTGTCGATGGCCCTCGGTTTACCACTGGCGGCCAATGCTGATGCAGTGCATGGGAAGGTGGCACTGGTGGTTGATGTTGACGACGGCTGGTTACAGGTTTTAGGCCCCGGTGCCCCCGGACCTATTCGCGTCGATTTTGCCTCACCGGCTATGCTACATCGACGCAAAGGCGGGCAAAACGAGTTACTTGGACGGGCAGTGGGGGTTCGTCAGGGGCGTCGTCCTGGTGTCTTTGATGCAACAGCAGGCCTTGGGCGTGACAGTTTTGTCCTGGCAGATCTCGGTTGCACAGTGACGATGGCAGAGCGCACGCCAGCACTGGCATGGTTACTGGGTACCGCCCTTGAGCGTGCCATGGTCAGTGGCGAAGCACTGGTGCGTGCTGCCGCCGATCGTCTCGCACTTTGGCCCGGGGATTGCACCACCATGACAGTGCCCGAGGGTGCGGTGCTTTATCTCGACCCCATGTTTGAGTCTCAGCGCGGCTCCGCGGCGGTTAAGAAGGATCTAAGTGCGTTGCGGTTGTTACACGGGGCAGAGCCGCCAGGGGAGGCGGGCGAACAGTCGCTGGTCCAGTGGGCCTGGGCGCAGCCCTGTAGTCGTATTGTGGTGAAGCGCGCAGCAAAAGCCCCTTTGCTTACCCGAAATGCCCCATCCCACCAATTACAGGGCAAAGCGGTCCGTTTCGATGTTTATGTCCGATAGAGGCTCAGGAGTAGAACGTCCGTGGCAAATGTGATGTACATAGGCGATGCATGGCAGCACCGGGAGGCCAAGACGCTCTTACTGGAAGCACAGCAAGCGGGTGATTGCGTTATTGTGGTCACCGACGAATTGGCTCAGACAATCGAAACCGGCGCCAAGCTAGAGTGGTTGCAAGCGGATCTAGCCACCCTTGAAGCCCAAGGTCGGACGCTGGATCTTCTGCGCCAGCGACTACCGCTATCCGCACTGCATTATGCGCTGCCCGCTCAGCCAGGGCCCGGTGCGGAAGCACAAGAGCATTTTTTAAAGCAGGGCCTTGTGTTCCCGACCCTGGTAATCAATGCGCTGCTAGGGCTGACAAAAGGCGATAGCTGCTGCATGAGGCTTTATGCATCGCCCGGTAGCTGTGCCGACAGTGCTGCCATGAACGCCTACTGGCAGACATGGCTAGGTGCTAATGATGCGGCAATCAGTCAGCGCATCGAGTGGGTGCCAGCTCGTTCAAGCGAGTAACAGACGCTGCAGAATCCCGTGGTAAATTTTGGTCAGGCGCGGAATGTCGTCGATGGCAACATGTTCGTCAATTTGATGAATCGAGCGGTTAACCGGTCCAAGCTCCAAAATTTGACTGCCCATCTGTGCTATGAAGCGCCCGTCCGATGTACCTCCACCGGTTGATAGCACAGGCTCGTGTCCCATAACCTCTTGCACACTGTCTGAGGCCGCTTGTGATAGTGCTCCGGGCTCAGTGAGAAAGGGTTGACCACTGAGATTCCACTCAATGTCGAAGCTTAGGCCGTGACCACTCAGGATGGCTTCACATCGCTGTCGCAACGCGACATCGGTTGTTTCGGTACAGAAACGAATATTGAACTGTGCTTGTAGCTGACCCGGAATCACGTTGGTTGCGCCCGTGCCCGCGCCGATATTTGAAAATTGCAGCGAGGTGGGCGCAAAAAAATCATTGCCCTCATCCCAGTGCACCTTGGACAGCTCATCAAATGCCGCAAATGCCCGGTGGATGGGGTTATCTGCCAGGTGAGGATAGGCAATATGACCCTGTCGTCCGTGGACGGTTACGGTAGCGCCGAGGGATCCCCGTCGACCATTTTTCACCGTATCGCCGAGTACGTCACTGCTCGAGGGTTCGCCGACGATACACCAGTCGATGCTCTCCCCCCGTTGCTGTAAGGTTTCGACAACGCGCACGGTGCCGTCTTTTGCTGGCCCCTCTTCGTCGGCGGTGATAAGAAACCCAATGCGTCCAGCGGGTTTACCGTACTGGCGAATGAAGGCTTCCGTCGCCACTAGCATGGCCGCGAGGCTGGCTTTCATATCGGCGGCACCGCGGCCAAACAGTAGTCCACCCCGCTCGGTGGCACAAAACGGATCTGACTGCCACTGTTCCAGTGGTCCTGTGGGCACAACATCGGTATGCCCGGCAAAGGCTAGGGTGGGCCCGCTATCCCCTATGACGGCCCACAGATTATCGACTTCACCGAAACGCAGGTGCTCACAGTGAAAGCCGATGGCACCAAGCCGTTCGGCCATCATTTGCTGACAGCCCGCATCGTCGGGGGTTACTGAGGGTCGCTCGATCAGGGCTTTCGTCAGTGCTATCGCTGCTTTGCCGTACTCAGTTGTTGGCATGTAAAGACTCGTTGAGTTCAATCGCGCTTCGATTGGAGAGACATTCCACCGCGCCAGAGGTGCTATTGCGACGGAATAACAAATCGGATTTACCCGCTAGGTTGCGGGCCGAGACCGTTTCAACCGGCTTGCGGGCACCATCGAGTACGGTGACTTTGGTGCCCGCAGTAATGAATAGCCCGGCTTCGATCGTGCAGCGATCGCCAAGAGGGATGCCCAGTCCAGCATTCGCACCAATAAGACACTCTTTACCTACCGAGATGATGATATTACCGCCACCGGACAAGGTGCCCATGGTCGAACAGCCACCCCCTAAATCGGAGCCGGCGCCGACCCAGACACCCGCAGAAATCCGACCTTCAACCATGCCAGGGCCTTCTGTGCCCGCGTTGAAGTTGATGAAACCCTCATGCATGACGGTTGTGCCCTCACCAAGATAAGCACCCAGTCGTACCCGGGCCGTGTGGGCAATGCGCACGCCCGCAGGTACCACGTAGTTGGTCATTTTGGGGAATTTATCGACACTGGACACTTCTAGGACCGTGCCGCGAAGGCGAGCATCAAGCTGTCGTTCCGCTAATTCATTGAGGCACACCGCACCCTGGTCGGTCCAAGCGACATTGGGCAGCAAGCCAAACAAACCCTCGAGCTGTGTGCCGTGGGGATGCACTAAGCGGTGTGACAGCATATGCAGTTTGAGATAGGCATCCGCCACCGATTCGGGCGCCATGTCCTCGACAAGGGCAGAGGCAACCACCGGTCGGCTACTGTCTTGCAGCTGGTGCGCGATAGCGGCTAAGTCATCGGCGCCAACACCTGCGAAGGCACTGGCGAGTTCATTGAGGGCTGCTGCATCTAGCTCCCCCTTGACGTCCTTCACAACCGCAGCCAGATCGCCACTAAGGTTGTGCAGCGGCTTGGGGTAGAACACCTCGAGTATTTCGCCTGCTTTGTTTTTGGTCGCTACGCCCAGTCCGAAGCCGTGTACTGCGGTCATTGTTGTCTCCTATTCACCCTTGGGTGTTAAATCGTTGTGCATAATCGTCTGCGCTGAAGCCCACAGCGATCTCGCCTTGGTATTCAAGCACCGGACGCTTGATAAGCGTTGGGTTGGCCAGCAGTACGCCCAGGGTGTCCCCTTGTTCGACCTCCTGGCGCGCTGATTCATCCATGTTCTTCCAGGTGGTGCTGCGTTTATTGATGAGCGCTTTGGCACCCACTGCTTCAATCCAGCTAGCCACCTGTGCCCGACTGGGGCATTGCTGACGCACGTCGCTAAACGTGTATTCAACGTTGTTGGCATCGAACCATTTACGGGCTTTCCGGATGGAGTCGCAGCTTGGTATGCCGTAAATCTGCGGTTTCATGATATCTCCTTCGAGCGAACTAACGCGACGCCCTTATTCTACAGATCGATGGTGGTGTGGCCCAAACGGTTTGCCCCGGCTCACTAGGGTTTGTTGACCCGTTTTGGATGCTTCCGATTGGGGTAACAGGTTCGGCAGATGTCACAGACTCTGCCGTCGCAGCCCCGCGCTGTGCAGTACTCCCGCCCGTAAAAGATGATTTGCAGGTGAAGATCATTCCAGCGTTCCTTGGCGAATACCTTTTTTAGATCTCGCTCAGTCTCTACCACGTTGCGGCCGCGGCTCAGTCCCCAGCGTTGGGCAAGGCGGTGGATGTGGGTATCGACGGGAAAGCTAGGCACACCGAAGGCCTGTGCCATGACAACACTGGCGGTTTTGTGGCCGACACCGGGCAGAGTTTCAAGAATCGCCATATCGGCGGGCACCGTGCCGTTATGCTCCTCGACCAAGATTTCGCTCAGGCGTTTAATGGCTTTGGATTTTTGTGGCGACAGTCCGCAGGGACGGATGATTGCCCGAATATCATCAACAGCAACCTGCGCCATAGTGTGGGCGCTGTCCGCAAGGGTAAACAGCGCTGGGGTTACTTGATTAACCCGTTCGTCGGTACATTGGGCACTGAGCAAGACGGCAACGAGTAATGTGTAAGGATCGCTGTGATCAAGGGGTACCGGGGGATTTGGATAGAGTGCTTGCAGTCGTTGATCAATGAAACGAATACGTTCAGCTTTACTCAGATTCCTAGTGCCAGATGGGTGTGTGTTATCGGTCCTGTGCTCGGTCATTACCAACCCTGCTTCATGGCTTCAACGATACGCTCAGCCGCAGTAACACAGTCATTAAGGTCAGCGACCAATGCCATGCGAACGCGATTGAAACCAGGATTATGCCCATCGACCTCGCGCGCTAAATAGCGACCCGGTAGTACAGCCACATTGGCGCGTTTCAACAGTTCGATCGCGAAGCGCTCGTCATCAATCGGGGTATGAGGCCACAAATAAAACCCCGCCTCTGGAGGGGCCACGTCGAGCCAAGGCTTCAATAGTGGCACCACTGCCGCAAACTTATCGCGATAACGCTGGCGGTTTTCCTGTACATGCTGCTCATCACTCCAGGCCGTTATGCTGGCCAGTTGGTGATGCAGGGGCATGGCACAGCCATGATAGGTTCGATAGCGACTAAAGCGCGCTATCAGATCCGGGTCACCCGCCACGAAACCCGAGCGTAAGCCCGGGATGTTGGAGCGTTTAGACAGACTGTGAAAAACCAAGCAGTTGCGATAATGGCTGTGACCCATTTTCGCTGCGGCCTCGAGAAGTCCCGTGGGCGGGCAACGATCATCTGGGTAAATCTCGCTGTAACACTCGTCGCTTGCAATGACGAAGTCATGCTGCTCTGCCAGGTCGATTAACCCCTGTAACTGCTCAATGGAGAGCACTGCGCCAGAGGGATTACCCGGATTACAAATGTACAGCAGTTCGCAGCGCTGCCAGTCATCCTCCGATACGGCGGTGAAATCCGGACGGTTATCGTCGGGGGTGTTGCTTAAAAACCGAGGTGTGGTGCCTGCCAGAAAAGCAGCTCCCTCATAGATCTGATAGAAGGGGTTGGGGCAAATGACTCGACCCTCGCCACCCGGGGTAATCAGGGTTTGTGCAATCGCGAATAAGGCCTCTCGGGTACCGTTAACGGGTAGTACGTGGCGTTCTGGGTCGAGTTCCGGAGTGCCAAAGCGGCGTGCAAGCCACTGGGCAATGCACTGGCGAAGTTCGGCCAGCCCCCGGGTGTTGGGGTAGCGCTGCACCGCCTCGAGTTGCTCTCGCAGCGTGTCTAAGACAATGGCTGGCGCCGCATGCTGGGGTTCGCCGATAGTGAGCGAGATGCGCGTGACATCGGCACTGGTAATACCTGTGGTCAGCGCATTCAGGCGTTCAAATGGGTAGGGTTGCAGCAGTTCGAGTCCGGGATTCATGGCTGTGCCTGGTGTGTGGGCGGTGTGTGACTAGGCGGTTGCTCGAACGCCCTCGTCGAGGGCGCTGCGGATAGCATGCTGCAGGGCTTGTAGCTTGTCTTCATCTAACACGGCGCCGCCTGCATCATTGGTGATGAAGAACACGTCCTCGACGCGTTCGCCCAGCGTTTGAATCTTGGCACCCTGGATGGCGACATCGAGTTGAATAAAGATCTCACCGAGCCGTGCCAACAAGCCAGGACGGTCCGGTGTTGATACCTCCAGCACAGTCCATCCTCGGTCGATGTCCTGATGAATCGTGGTTTCCGTGGGCAGTGGAAATGAACGCAGTTGTCGTGGTGTGCGGCGGGACACTTTGCGCAATTTGCCATGCTCGAGCGCCTGCTGCAGCACACGCTGAATACCATTTAAGGTGACCTCGTCGCCGGGTACCGGGTTGCCGTCGGCCTGTAAAACAAAGAACGTATCCAGAGTGCAGCCGTCGTCCCCCAGGTATATGCGCGCATCATTAACACTCAGGTCGAGTAGCTCTAATTCGGCACAAATCTGTGCGAATAGATCTTCGGTATCGGGTGCATGCACGAAAATTTGTGTGGCATTGGCAACAGGTGAGTCCACCGATTGGCGCACTAACACTAGAGGACGTTCGACATTGGCGTGGTTAGCGATGGCTTCGGTGTGCCATGCGATATCCTCGGGACGCTCCCGCAGGAAATAATCATCACCACGCGCCGCCCAAATAGCGCGAAGATCCTCCTCGAAGAAGCCTCGGTACTCGAGCAAATCCGCCGATGCGCGACGGGTAGCCTCCACCACATCTCTTCGGGCCAGGGGATTCTCTAAACCCCTGCGCAGCGCACGTCGCGTCTCTGTGTACAGTTGGCGTAATAGCGAGCTACGCCATGCATTCCAGAGCTCCGGGTTAGTCCCATGAATATCCGCTACTGTTAGGGTATAGAGATAATCTAGGCGCTCTTCGGTGGCCACGTGGGATGCGAAGCGCAGGATCTCCTCGGGATCTGAAATGTCTTTACGTTGCGAGATGGAGCTCATCAACAAATGGTTTCGCACCAGCCACACCACCAGTTCGGTGTCTCTGGCATCGAGTTTGTGGCGCTCGCAAAAACCATGTGCGTCGACCGCACCCAGTTCCGAGTGATCGCCTCCTCGGCCTTTGCCGATATCATGGTAAAGGGCGGCAATGTACAGCAATGATGGCTTGCGCAGCCGTTGAGCAATGCGCGTCGACACTGGAAACTTATCTGTATAGTCAGCCCGCATGAAGCGCCGGGTGTTTGCCAACACCTCAAGGGTGTGGGCGTCTACCGTGTAAGCATGGAACAGATCGAATTGCATCTGCCCAATGATCCTGCCGAACTCGGGTAGGTAGCGTCCAAGAATGCCATGACGGGCCATCCGTCGCAGCTGTAGGGTGACGCCATAGGGCGATTGTAACAGGGCCATGAACAGTTGCTGATTGACCGGATCAGCCCGGAACGTGGGATCAATAAAGTGATTCGCAGCACGGAGTAGGCGCCAGGTTTCAGGTGCGATGCCCTTGATGCTGTTGTCATTGGCGAGGGTGACAAACACTTTTAGCAGATTCGACGGATTATCGGTAAAGGCTCGCTCGTGCCGCGCCGACAGCAAGCCGGCAACGACCTCGAAGTCTTCATCAATTGGCTGCCTGTTTTGTGGCTGATGGCCGTGGAGAATCTGTCGATCGAAGATTTGCAGTAACAGTTCGCTCAACTGGTTGAGAGATTGTGCCCAGCGGTAATACACCTGCATAAACTGCTCTACCGCAAGCTTGTCGCCGTCGACCATCTCCCACATGGCCGCAAGACTGCGTTGGTGATCGAAAAGTAATCGGTCTTCCTCGCGATCAGCCACTTGATGCAGCGCGAAACGCACTTGACCGATAAAATTGCGCCCTGCCTCGAGCATGCGCTGCTCGTCTTCCGTGAGGAACCGTTCCGCTTCCAGGTGCTCCAGCGCCACGCCGTAGTGGCGTCTGGCAATCCAGCCGATTACCTGCATGTCCCGCAGCCCGCCGGGACCGTTCTTTACATTGGGTTCCAGGTTGTACTCGGTATTGGCATATTTGGCGTGCCGCTGCCGGGTTTCCTCCAGCTTTGCCTTGTAAAAGGCCTTGCTATCCCACATGTGCTCGGTTGACATGGCAGACTCGAGCTCACCGACCAATGCGTGGTTACCGGCCAGCGGCCGCAATTCGAGCATAGAGGTGAAAATAGTCAGATCATTGCGCGCAAGCTCGGTGCAATCACCTACTTTTCGGACACTTTGGCCGATGCTGAGACCCAGGTCCCACAATGACCGGGACATGTCACCGATAAGGCCATCGGTGGCTTCATCTATACCGTCGTGGCACAGGAACAGGATGTCGATATCCGAGTGGGGGTACAGCTCACCGCGTCCGTAGCCACCCACCGCCGCAAGCAGCGCCTGTTGGGTATCCCCAAGGTGGTGCTGCCAAAGTGTCAGCAGTACCTCGTCCACTGCTTTGGCTCGGGCCGCCAACAGCGGTGTCAGGGGTTGAGTTGGGTGAAAAACCGCATACAGTTCGGCCATCACGGCCTGAAGAAATCGCCGACAATCACCGGTCACATCACCGGTGTGCTCAAGGCGCGCTAAATAGGGGAGTGGCGCTGCCACCAAATGCGATGCATCAGCCCTTGAGTTGGCGTTAGCAGGGGAGTTGTTCATCGCTTCGCCGTGTCAGCACTTCGCAGCCCGAATCAGTCACTGCAATGGTGTGCTCCCATTGCGCCGAAAGGCGGCCATCACGGGTCGTGACCGTCCAGCCATCTTTCGTATTGAGTTTTGTATGTCGCTTGCCCGCGTTGATCATGGGTTCGATGGTGAAAGTCATGCCCGGTTCAAGCACAAGACCCGTGCCGGGTTTCCCATAGTGCAGCACCTGCGGCTCTTCATGGAAGATCTGGCCGATGCCATGCCCGCAATACTCTCGCACAACAGAGTAATAGTTGGATTCTGCATGCTCTTGAATGATGTGGCCGATATCGCCGAGTGTCGTGCCGGGTTTGACGATAGCCAATGCTTTGTACAGGCATTCCTGGGTGATCAGCATTAGCCGCTGAGCGTGCTGGGCGACATCGCCCACCCCCAACATAATGCTGGTGTCCCCATGCCATCCATCTTTGATGACGGTGACGTCGATGTTGATGATATCGCCGTTCTTCAACTTCTTGGTATCCGATGGAATACCATGGCAAATCACATCGTTAATTGACGTGCAGATTGATCGGGGGAAACCGTGGTAGTTGAGGGGCGCTGGAATCGCTTTCTGTACGTTGACGATGTAGTCGTGGCAGATACGATCGATTTCGCCCGTGGTCATACCCACTTCGACTTGTGGCGCGATCATCTCGAGCACCTCGGCGGCGAGACGCCCCGCGACACGCATACCTTCAATTTGCTCGGGGGTTTTGGGGGTGACTGTCATCGACTTTACTGCATGGGAAGTGGCTGAGGCGCAATAGTTTACCCAAATCAAGCGCCGCTGTCTTTGGGGCTTCAATTGGCCCGTCCAGTGTGCTATAACGCGCGCCTCGCGGGCATCGCCGGCGACGCCACCTTTTAAACCCAGGCTTTAGCCATGGCTTAAGGGGGGTGCTAAACGACACACGTCTATCATATAACTGCAGACCGGGTGCTAGGTAACTGGTTGGTTTTGCAGGATAGGCGGAGGCCAAAACCCAAACCGACAAGGATATCTCATGACACAAGTAAGCATGCGCGAGCTGCTGCAGGCCGGCGCGCACTTTGGACACCAGACCCGCTTCTGGAATCCCAAGATGGATCAGTACATCTTTGGGGCTCGTAACAAAATCCACATTATTAACCTTGAGCAAACGGTGCCTGCGTTTAATGAAGCGTTGGCTCAGGTGCAGCGATTAGCGGGCAGCAAGAATCAAATTTTGTTTGTGGGCACCAAGCGTGCCGCGGGTAAGATCATTCAAGAACAGGCGATCCGCTGCGGCATGCCCTATGTCAGCCACCGTTGGTTGGGTGGCATGCTCACCAACTACAAGACAGTGCGTGCTTCGATCAAGCGTCTTCGTGAGTTGGAAGAACAGGAGCGCGATGGCACCTTCGCCAAGCTCACCAAAAAAGAAGCGCTGATGCGTACCCGCAGTAAAGAGAAGCTAGAGCGCTCCGTCGGTGGTATCGCCGACATGTCGGGCTTGCCCGATGCGCTGTTCGTGATCGACGTCGATCACGAGCGTATTGCCATTACTGAAGCGAACAAATTGGGTATTCCAGTGATTGGTATCGTTGATACCAACTCCAACCCCGACGGCGTTGATTATGTGATTCCTGGCAATGACGATGCGATCCGCGCTATACGCCTCTATGTCAAAGCGGTTGCCGATGCGGTACTGGCTGGCAAAGCCGGCGGTGGCGATTTCGGTGCTGCCGATGAGTTTGTGCCCGTTGACGAAGATCAGGGCGAAGCGCCCGAGGCCGAAGCCGAGGCCTGATCCGAACGCCGCGCTAAGCGCGGCGTTTTTACATTCGCATCGTTGTCACAGGGGCGCGATAGACTGCGACCCCGACCTTGACGATCTCGAATGAAGATTTTGACTTGAATGAAGTTTGTGAACAGTAGTCGCCAATCTTGCGGCTACGTACCTATTTATTAGACCTGTGCCCGTCTAGGGCCACCAATGAGGAAGGAGAACCATGTCTGCATCACTGGTAAAAGAGCTTCGCGAACGTACTGGCTTGGGCCTGCTCGAGTGTAAGAAAGCACTCGCGGCCGCTGGTGGCGATGTCGATGTAGCAATTGAGGAACTGCGTAAGTCCAGTGGCATGAAAGCTGCGAAGAAAGCTGGGCGAACCGCCGCCGATGGTGTCGTATCCCTGCGTATCGCCGAAGACGGCAGTTATGGGGTTTTGGTAGAGGTGAACAGCGAAACTGACTTTGTCGCCCGCGATGACAACTTCATCGCATTCGTCGATCAAGTGGTTACCAAGGCCTACGATGCCAAGAGTGACGATGTGGAAGCCATCAAAGGTGGCGAGATCGAAGAGGCGCGCCAGGCGCTTGTGCAAAAAATCGGCGAAAATATCGGTGTCCGTCGTGCATCCCTCGTGACCGCCGATAGTGGCGTTGTGGGCGGCTATGTGCACGGTAATCATCGCATTGCGGTGTTGGTTGAGCTCAAAGGTGGTGATCAAGACTTAGCACGTGACGTTGCTATGCATGTCGCTGCGGTCAATCCGCAGGTGGTGTCCCCCGAGCACATGCCCGAAGAGTTAATCGCTAAAGAGCGTGAGATTTTTACCGCGCAGGCACAGGAATCCGGTAAGCCGGCCGAGATTATTGAAAAAATGATCGATGGGCGTATCCGCAAGTTCCTCTCTGAGAATAGCCTCACCGAGCAGCCTTTCGTCAAAGACCCTGACACGACCGTGGGCAAACTGGTCAAAGCCGCAGGTGCCGAAATTGTGTCATTCAGCCGATTTGAGGTGGGTGAAGGTATCGAGGTCGAGAAAGTCGATTTTGCTGACGAGGTTGCCGCCCAGCTGAAGGGCTAATGACACTCGCCATTGAAAAACGGGGCATATGGCCCCGTTTTTTTTGGGGTAACTTTTTTGCGGTAACTTTGCGCTCTCGCTGGCACCGGTTCCTCTGTAAACTGTCGCCCGCCAAAGCGTGTTGTTCGGTACTATAGATGGGTTGTTGTTGAGGAGACTGACGGTGGCGAGCGAGAAGGTTTACAAGCGGATACTACTTAAGCTAAGCGGTGAAGCCCTTACCGGCGATGAGGCATTCGGTATCGACCCCAAAGTGCTTGATCATTTGGCGCTCGAGATCGGTCAGCTCGTGGGTATTGGTGTACAGATTGGTCTTGTGGTGGGCGGCGGTAACCTGTTTCGTGGCAAGGCTCTGCAGGCAGCTGGACTCGATCGAGTCACCGGCGACCACATGGGCATGTTGGCCACCGTGATGAATGCGCTAGCGCTTAGAGACGCTCTAGAGCGCTCAAATATCGCCACCCAGGTCATGTCGGCTATCCCGATGAGTGGCGTTGTCGATCACTACGATCGTCGAAAGGCGATACGTGCCCTCAGCAATGGCGATGTCGTGATCTTCTCAGCAGGTACCGGTAATCCCTTTTTCACCACCGATTCATCGGCCTGTCTGCGCGGTATCGAAGTCGGCGCCGATTTGGTGCTGAAAGCTACCAAAGTCGATGGTGTTTACAGCGCTGATCCGATGAAAGACAGCGGCGCCATTCGCTACGAAAGCTTAAGCTACGATGAGGTTTTGGATAAAAAGCTCGAGGTCATGGACCTTACCGCTATTTGCTTGTGTCGAGACCACGATATGCCGGTGCGGGTATTCGACATGGCTCAGCGAGGAGCTTTATTAAACATTGTGCGCGGTGGCCAAGAGGGTACTCTCATCCAGTAAGGGGTGAATCGCGGGGGCTGTGCGCTGGTCCCAAAACGCTAAACAAAAGATGTTGCCGACGTCGCTGCGTGATGTTGGCTAAGTAATAGTAAGAGGTGATGCATGATCGACGATATTATGGCCGAGGCCGAAGAGCGTATGGCGAAGTCGCTAGAGGCGCTGGGTCATCATTTCAATAAAATCCGCACGGGGCGAGCTCATCCAAGTTTGCTCGATGGCATTCGCATTGATTATTACGGCGCTGAGACGCCCCTTAATCAAGCTGCCAATATTAATGTGGAAGACGCGCGTACGTTGGCCGTGACGGCTTTTGATAGAAGCATGACCCCGGCTATTGAAAAGGCGATTATGAAATCGGATTTGGGTCTCAACCCAGCCACCGCTGGTGACGTTATTCGCATCCCGATGCCTATGCTGACCGAGGAAACCCGAAAGGGTTATATCAAGCAGGCTCGTGCCGAGGCGGAGTCTGCCAGGGTATCGGTTCGTAATGCCCGGCGTGATGCCAACAGCATGCTCAAGGAGTTGTTGAAAGAAAAAGATATCTCCGAGGACGATGAGCGACGTGGGCAAGACGCCATCCAGAAGCTAACTGATAGCTATATCGCCAAGGTCGACGATGCCTTAACGGCTAAAGAAGCCGATCTAATGGAGATTTGAGCCCCGATCAGGGCTTGCTTGTGACAAGTTTCGATACACAAACAGTGCCGAGGGGCGCCATTCCCCAGCACATTGCCATCATCATGGATGGTAACAATCGCTGGGCGCAGCGGCGCGGCTTAAGTGGCGTTGCGGGGCATCGTGCTGGCGTCGAGGTGGTGCGGACGATTCTTGAGGCCTGCGATAAAAGAGGGGTGAAAGTACTCACCTTGTTCGCCTTTAGCAGCGAAAATTGGGGCCGTCCCGAACCCGAGGTGCGCGCGCTCATGGCGCTGTTATCCCGATATTTACGCCGCGAAGCGGAAAAATTACACCGAGACAATATTCGCCTGCGTTTTATCGGCCGACGGGATCGAATCAGTACGCGACAGCAGCGCTTACTTGAACGAGCCGAGCAGCTAACCGAAGCCAATACGGGCGCAACCTTGGTACTCGCCATTGACTATGGCGGCCGCTGGGATGTGGTCGATGCGGCTAAGCGCATGGCAATACAGGTGCATGAGGGTCGGCTTCAGCCCTCGGATATTGACGAAGAGCGTTTGAATAGTGAGCTGGCTTTGGGCGACGTAGCGCCACCGGATTTGTGTATACGGACCGGGGGCGATCAGCGCATTTCCAATTTTCTATTGTGGCAATTTGCCTACGCGGAATTGTATTTTACCGAGCGTCTGTGGCCCGATTTTGATGCGGCTGCCCTCGATGAAGCGCTGCAAGCCTTTGCGTCAAGGGAGCGTCGCTTTGGACTGCGCGGCAGCGCCGAGACCGACGATTTGGACGCCCGCTTTGGGGAGAACGCGTGAGTAGTTTGCAGCAGCGATTCATCACGGCCGTTGTTTTGGCGGGTCTGTTTGTGACCGCTGTAATCTGGTTGCCGACACTCGGTTTGGCATTGGTGTTTGGGGCAGTTGCACTGCTTGCGGGCTGGGAATGGGCGGCGCTTGCGGGTTGGACGCATTCGATTGCGCGCTCGATCTATTGCCTGTGCCTAGCCGGTCTGCTGGTGGGGTTGTGGTGGGTTTGTGACCTGGCCGGTGATCCCAAAGTGACCCAAGTGCAACCGGTGATGGGTTTGGCGTGCCTATTTTGGTCCGTTGCCCTTTTGCAGGTGCGTCAGTATCCGCGCTCCACATGGGCCTGGCGTAGCAGCATCGTTCGCAGTGTCGTGGGTTGGTTGATGCTAGCTGCCACTTGGCTTGCCATTATGTACGCGTTCAGTCTACAAAACGGGCCGGTGCTAGTGATTCTCCTGGTGTTAACTGTCGCCGCTGCCGACGTCGGCGCGTATTTTACGGGACGCCGATGGGGTAGGCATAAGTTGGCGCCATCAGTGAGCCCGGGTAAGACCTGGGAAGGTCTATGGGGTGGTATTGCTGCAGTGCTGTTGTTGGTGATGGTGGTGAGCCTTGGCCTGCCGAACAGTTATGCCCATGTAACGCCCGTATCCATCGGGATACTTGCTTTGATCATGGCCGTTGCATCGGTGCTCGGGGATCTCACGGTCAGCATGGTCAAACGACATGTTGGGGTCAAAGATTCCGGCGCCCTCCTACCCGGTCACGGGGGACTGCTCGACAGGCTCGACAGTATTTGTGGTGCAGCGCCGGTATTTGGTCTGGGTCTGCTACTGATGGGGTTTCGTTGATGGCCACGGGCTCCTGCAGGCAGCGGGTGACGGTACTGGGTGCCACGGGATCGATTGGTCAAAGTACCCTCGATGTGATTGCTCGACACCCAGACCAATATTGCGTGCACGCACTGGTCGCTCATCGATCAGTCGATGACATGGTGATGCTGTGTCAACAGCATCAACCTAAGCTTGCGATCATGGCCTGCCCAGACGCGGCGCAACAACTGGCTTCAAAATTGGCGCATACAGCACCCTCCGTGCGGGTGCAGCAGGGTGAGGACGCATCAATTGCCGCCGTCAGTTGCGCCGAGGTCGATACAGTCATGGCCGCTGTTGTCGGTTTTGCGGGTTTGAAGCCTGCACTAGCCGCCGCCCAGGCGGGTAAGCGTCTGCTGCTGGCCAACAAAGAGGCTCTCGTCAGTGCGGGTGCTGTTTTTATGACCGCTGTCGAGCAGGGCGGATGCACGCTGTTACCCATCGATAGTGAACACAACGCTATGTTCCAGTGCCTTACCGCCGATGAGCGGGCGAGGCCCGACATGTCATCGGTGGAGAAAATTATTCTGACCGCCTCGGGTGGCCCTTTTCGTGGCTGGCGGCGCATCGACCTCGACGGGGTCACCCCGGCGCAAGCCTGTGCCCATCCCAACTGGAGTATGGGCCGAAAGATTTCTGTCGATTCGGCGACGCTCATGAATAAGGGGCTGGAACTGGCGGAGGCTTGTTGGCTATTTCGCCAGTCCCCCGAGGATATTGAAGTGGTGGTACACCCGCAGAGTATTGTGCACTCGATGATTCGCTATCGAGATGGCTCGGTACTGGCGCAGCTGGGTAACCCCGACATGCGCACACCCATCGCTTACGGACTGGCATGGCCAAGTCGCGTTAGCGCCGGGGTGGCGCCCCTCAATATTGTGGCCTGTGGGCGACTTGATTTTCAGAGCCCCGATCTCGATGCATTCCCCTGCCTTCGCCTGGCTCAGGAAGCGATTGGCCAAGCTGGTGGCATGTGCGCCTTGAATGCCGCCAATGAAGTGGCGGTAGCAGCCTTTCTAGATGGTTTGATACGTTTTACCGATATCGATCGATTGAATGAAGCGGTATTGACCGATACCCCAAGTAAGGAACCTACGACCCTTACCGAGGTCGAACAGCTCGATGGGCAAGCGCGCCAGAGAGCACACGAGTGGTTGGCTAAGCAGAAACGCGTACTAAGCCAGAGAGCAGAGTAATGATAGACGGTTTACAAACCGTGCTAATGGCGCTGGTTACACTGGGTATTCTAGTGGCGTTCCATGAGTACGGACATTTTTGGGTGGCTAGGCGCTGCGGGATTAAAGTCCTGCGGTTCTCTATAGGATTTGGTACGCCCCTTTGGCGTAGGGTGGGGCGTGATGGTACCGAGTACACCATTGCGGCTATTCCTCTGGGTGGCTATGTGCGGATGCTCGATGAGCGGGAGGGCACCGTCGCACCCGAAGAGCGCAATCTGGCCTTTAACCGCCAATCGGTCTGGGCACGTATTGCGGTTGTCATTGCAGGTCCTCTGGCCAACTTTGTTCTGGCGATCGCTGTATTTTGGCTACTTTTTTTCCGTGGCGAGACGGGTTTGGTGCCCATAGTGGCCGAGGTGGCAACCCAGTCGCCGGCCTACTTTGCTGGGGTAGAGCCCGGCCAGGAAATTGTATCGGTTGACGGTGAGCTGACGCCCACAGTGTCTGCAGTGAACTTCCGTTTGTTGGAGCGCTTGGGGGATACGGGCAGTATTCGTCTCGCTGTACGTTACCCCGAATCCAATGTGATTTATGAATCGGCGGCCCCCATCGAGCGATGGCTGGCCGGAGAAGAGAGCCCCAACCCCTTGGCCGGTTTAGGATTACGCATCGACGTACCCCCTTTATTACCCGCGATCGATGAGGTGGTGGCTGACGGTCCCGCTGAGCGGGCTGGTTTTTTACCGGGTGATTTGATCTTAACAGCTGACGGTAAGCCCATGCCCTTGTGGATGGATTGGGTTAGTTATGTTCGCGAGCGACCCGAACAGAGCATTGATGTACTTATCCAACGAGACGGTATTGAGCTGCGGCTCGCCCTGGTGCCCGAACGGCGCGCTACAGACGAGGGCGACATTGGCAGCGTCGGAATGATGGTGGCGGTGCCGCCCATTCCCGATGATCGACAGCGTATTTTTGAGCGAGGTCCCCTCGAGTCTTTGTGGGCAGCGGTAGCACGAACCGGACAGTTGCTCGAGTTCACCTTCAGCTCAATGGTGAAGATGGTTCAAGGCTTAATTTCCCCTACCAATCTCTCAGGACCCATCACAATTGCTCAGGTGGCCGCATCCAGCGCCGAGTCGGGATTGACCAGTTGGCTCAGTTTCCTGGCGCTACTCAGTGTCTCTCTGGGCGCTCTCAACCTACTGCCCATTCCGGTACTCGATGGTGGCCACTTGCTGTTTTACGCAGTTGAGGCAGTAACAGGGAAGGCGGTGCCAGAGAAATTGCAAGCTTTCGGCTATCAAATAGGGCTCATGATGGTGCTCAGTCTCATGGCCTTTGCTATTTACAACGATGTGGCACG
>CAJXNM010000021.1 GCA_913057135.1 uncultured Halieaceae bacterium | reverse complement strand
CTGCCCCCGCAACCCCCCAACCGAGCCCTGCATCAGTTAACTGCAGACTGGAAGCGATTAAACAGCATGCAGATTTGCAGAGGCAGAGGTTTGAGGCCAGAAAAGAGCACTTCGCTCAGCTTCTTGATAAGAACTAACGTATCAATAAAAATGCCGCGTCTTAGACCAACTGTGATTGACTACGAACCAAGGAGCGATATCTTGCTGGTGTCAGAAGCAAAACAGGATAGCCTGATGCCAGCTGTCCAACGCTCGCCTCAGAAAAGACCGGCAAAAAGGCTTGAGAAGATAAGAGAGTTAGCCGATCTGAACCGCGTGAGACTGCAGTTCAAATTGGCAGAGGAGAGACGGGCATATGCAGCTAAGCTTACAAGGGCTGAACGAGTAGCTAGGAGAAGAACCGCAGGACTTCGAGCAGAAATGGCTAGGAGAAGAGGCGCCCCTTGAATTAAAGCAATGGTTGCAAGACCTCTCGCGGAGGAGATACAAGGGAAAATGAATGACATTGAGAATATGGACATAGGCTAGCTGTGAACAGCAAAAGCTTCTAGACAATCAGCCCTTTGGCTCTTATCTCAGAGAGCTGCAGCTGCAGCAGGATAGAACCGGCCCTCTCCTTTTCGTTTGTTTTGTGGGTGTCGCACCGATCCAAACCGCCTTGGCAAATTTCATGAAGACCCACCCCGACTATCCGGCGCAACTCGCCGATGACTATCAAGCTCGCCGGGATATTCTGATATCGGGCCTTGCGGATTCTGGCTTCAGGCTAACGCCCAGTGCCGGCACTTATTTTCAATTGATTGACTATAGCGCCCTTAGCCTCGAGAGCAGCTCTGTCTTGGCAGAGCGCTGGACGCGAGACAAGGGCTTGGCCACCATACCGATAGAGCCTTTTTACGCAGTGCCCCCTGAAGATCAACACCTGCTTCGGGTCTGCTTTGCCAAGACCCAGGCCACATTAAAACAGGCCGTCGACATACTATGCGCGATTTAACCGTTAGTCTGGTCCAGACCACCCTTCAATGGGAGTCACCCGCCGACAACCGACAGCACTTTGAAAAGCTGCTGCTTAATTACACTGAAACTACCGATCTTTTTGTGTTGCCGGAGATGTTCACCACAGGTTTTTCCATGAATGCCCTCGCCAACGCCGAACCGGTTGGCGGCGAGACCTATAGGTGGATGCAACAGCTCGCCACAGAACTCGACACCGCTATTGCCGGCAGCGTTGCTATCGCGGTCGATGGGCAGGTGTTCAACCGCATGTTGTTTGCCTCCCCTCAGGGCATCACACACTACGACAAGCGCCATCTGTTTCGTATGGCCGGCGAGCACAAACGCTATGCACAAGGAGATGAGCGGGTAATCGTCGAATGGCGTGACTGGCGCATAAAGCTTGAGATTTGCTACGACCTGCGTTTTCCCGTGTTCAGTCGCAACCGAGAGGATTACGACCTGCTCCTATATGTGGCCAATTGGCCGGGTAAACGCGCCAGCCATTGGCGAGCTCTGCTACCCGCCCGCGCCATCGAGAATTCAGCCTGCGTCGTCGGTGTTAATCGCATTGGCGCTGATGCCAAAGGCTGGGAATACAAAGGCGATAGCTTAGCCATTGATGCCCAGGGCAACATCCAAGTCGATATGGCTAATCACGAGGGAATACACTCGACGGTCTTCAGCGCCGAGGCGCTACTCAAGTGGCGTGAGCAGTTTCCGGCTAATCTGGACAGTGACGGTTTTACCCTAAATCTAGGGGGTCCGCTCCCACAGGATTAGCCCACAACAACCCGATCCAAACGCTCGGCACACACCCGAGCGTTACAAGCTAATGTCTGGAGTTGTTTTCTCGTTGGGTCGATAAGGATCTCTATTGCCCGGTAGGTTGATGCGAATCTCCATCTGTGTCTTACCGTTCAAAATGGTTTCATTTCGCTCAATCTCTGCGCGAACCCCAGCATACTCGTAGTCAAAAACGCCTGGTTTTGTCCAACGCAATTCCCTTCGGTATCCATCGAAGCGCCCCGCCTGGCGACCCGAATCAAAAACTGGCTCGCCGTATTTTTGTATCAACGAGAGTGCCGCTGCGTCGATGGCATCACCATCAAACTTCTGTGAAAACGATAAGCCCACAACGACATAGTCGCTGTTCACAAAGGCAGTACCTTTTATGCCCTGACCATCTTTGTAAATGATCGTCTGCGGATTTTTCTTGCTAAAAAAGGCTGTGCCAAATTGGGTCTGAAGCTCGGCTATTAATTCATCTGGATCACCACCAACTCTTAACCCACGAATATCCGCATCTAGCGGATGCAAGCCCACATCGGGAGCCACATTAAGTGCGACGGGCGGCCCGATCGGGCGCTCGAACGTGCGCTGAAATAGAGGCAACCCGGAACGTGAGTCTCTAGCACGTACGTCAATAACCTTAGCCCTCACTACTCGATCAGCACTTAGCGCACCCGCTATACCTGTTTCAGGAGGCTGCACAGAAGACACTTGAAACACAACATGCATAGCTACGTTACGTCCACTCGACCGGTCGAGCATACGCTGCCCTTCAGCCGGGCTCATCAACACTTCACTAAAGTCGTCTGCGTTATCAAATATCAATTTATAATTGTGTTGACGCAATAGACTGCTGCGATCGGGCAACGCAATCGCTGATGTCCTGGCGCTGGCAGGTTCGTAGGGAAATACCGATTGGTAATCAAAGAACTTATCAGCAAAATCAAGTCTGAAACCACCTAACGATCGGTCATAGGACTGCATGCGTGTACTAAAGTTAATATGGTACAGCGCCGATGGATCAAATTCGTCATAGCGCCGTTTGAGCTCTGTCTCAATAGCGGGCAGAAGAGCTTCAGCGTCTTGGAATTCAGTGGCACGTTTGAAACGCGGTGTTGCACGCGCCGCAAGGCTGTAATTGGGATCAGTAGGCCCCACTGTTTTCTGCCAAATCATTGCCACTTGCTCTGCCGTAATTGGTGGCGCTGAATATCCTTCCCCGGAGCTGGTAATGGACCCCACGCTCTCTATGTCAACGGGCGGAATATCGGCGGTGAAAATTTGTTGTGGATAACGTTGTGTTCCAACCGATAACTCCAAATGCACCACATGATTGTGTAAGTACAGTGCAGCGGCTTCGCGACTGAAACTGGGGGCGTCACTGGTAGCTCCAACGGGTTGCACGACCATACGCACTGCTACTTGTGGGCGCATCGTCAACGAAGAAGCTATTTGCTGCCAAACTGATCGGTCTAGCGGCACAAATTCAAGATCTGCTTCATTGCTAAAGTATAGTTTGATCGGTTGCTCTACCTTGGGAGATAAAGCACCCATCGATGGTAATTGCACCGGGTTAACCGTGAAAAATCGCCCCCCTTCGAAGAGTGCCAAGTAGGCTCCCTCGCGCTCGGCATCGTAGTGGGAAAAAGTCGTGGTCGTGTAAATCTCAAATCGGTCTTCCCGATTGGCAGAGGCCAGCGCGCTCTCAAACCCTTGTCTTGCACTGTCGATGAGCGCTTGGCGACGAGTAGTATCGATACTGCGCTGAATCTGCGGTTGCTGCTCAATCAGTGCGTTGATTTCGGTGGGGCCGGGCGTCAAATCATGCCAAACCGCCCAGAGCGCAGGCCAATCTATGGGTCGCGGCTCTGCGGCTACAGCCAATGGGCCGAGGATTATGGATAGCAAAACATGGACCAAGAGGACAACACGGTACAGCGGACGCGACATGGTCTAGCCTCCGTTTTAGGGTAAACGTGTTAATTAGTCGTGCGTGAAGCCCAATGAACATATGAGCTGTCACCTCTAGACGTTAGCATATCGAGGTTAGATGACAAGGGAATTACTTGCTGGCGTCTCCGATACCTTATGCGTCCAGCGAACCTAATCATCCCAACTAAAGACATCCTCGAGGCCCACGCCGAACAAGCGCGCGATTCTGAAAGCGCTCTCGAGGGACGGTGAATATCGATTCTGCTCGATGGCGATAACGGTCTGGCGCGTGACGCCAATGGCCTCCCCCAGTTGCGCCTGGGTCATCGCACCGTGTTGCTCACGCAACTCACGAACTCGGTTAACGATGGGTGTTTTGGGCGGCATTGGCTAAATCGACGTACGGTAAAACCGAATCTGTAAAAAATAGTCGGCCAACTGCCCGAGCATAAGGCTTGCGAATACGGTATGAAATAACAGGTCGCCGCTTTGTGAAAACAGGTACACCCCCAAGGACATGGCCACACCGGCACCTGAGACAAAAGACGCAGTGTGCCCGGCGCGATTGAAAATTTGCCGCTCCCGCTCGTCAACCGCGGCATGGGCATCTTTGGGAGTAAAACTAGCCGCGATAATGTGCCCAAGGACAGCGAGCACACAGATCACCAGCACGTAAGCCACCAGTAATGGTATGGCCGGCGATGCTACCTGCCGCGACTCAAACCACATTGATACAACCGTGCTGAAATACACCATTCCCCCCAAGAGGAGAGCGATGGACATAATCCAAGCGGACTTTTCACGAAATGACATAGGGGCTCTCTCGACTTGGATACTTGCTCAGTTTTAACGCTTGCCCAATTTGAATACCTGCTTAGGGTTCACGCCTGGTAGCAACGTTTAGGGTTGCTCGTGCTATTCACTTGCATGTAAAACATTTTTGACATGCGCGAGTCTATTAACCACCCAAAGTAATGTCAAATATTTTTAACATACCAGGGTCTTTGCCCTGACACCCAGGTGATCAGTATTTCGCATCTGTCTGTGCCTGCACCGAAGCGTACCCGCAATAAAGAAAATCCATGCGCCGACCCCCATGATGCTCTAAGCTTGCGGGCAAAGTGTTGAGGACCATCGTTTTGCCCCACCGTACCATCCCCCTTCCCGAGGGCAGCCTGCTCGCTGCTATCGACCTTGGCAGTAACTCCTTTCACCTGATTGTAGGTCGCGTAGAGCACGGTGAAATTCGCCCGGTTCAGACCTTGTCAGAAAAAGTGCAACTAGGCGCGGGCCTGATCGATTCGAAGCTATCGACCGAGGCCATCAACCGTGGCCTCGATTGTCTGGCTCGCTTTGGCCAGATGCTCGATAGTGTTGAGCCGAGCCGCGTGCGGGTTGTTGGCACCAACGCCCTGCGCCAGGCCAAAAATCGTCGCGAATTCACCGAGCCCGCTGAAAAATTATTGGGGGTCCCGGTCGATGTAGTTTATGGCAGAGAAGAAGCGCGCCTGGTTTATTTGGGCGTTGCACACACCCTAGCCGATGACGAGCAAAGCCGGTTGGTGGTCGATATTGGCGGTGGTAGCACCGAGTTCATTGTTGGCCAACGGTTCGAACCGATCAGGCTTGAAAGCTTACAACTGGGTTGTGTCAGCTACGCCCAGCGTTTTTTCCCCGCCGGAGAGCTCAGCAAGAACAATTACAACGCCGCCTACGATCAGGCCTTAGTTGAAGTGTCACACATTCGCAGTCAATACCACAGCGGACAGTGGGCTGAGGCCGTGGGCTCCTCGGGTACCCTTCAGGCCATCGAAACGCTGGTTCAAATGGAAGGCTGGCGCGAAACAGGTATCGATCGAAAAGCCCTCGATAAGCTGCGCAAACGATTGCTTAAATTCGACCATGCCGATGCGATCGATCTACCCGGTCTCAGCGATAAACGGCGCCAAGTCATTGCAGCTGGGGTTGCCATTACCTCGGCTATTTTTGACGGTTTGAACATCGATGTTATGCGCACATCCAACGGCGCCCTGCGCGAAGGGGTGATCTATGACCTACTCGGACGACTGAGCCACGAGGATGTCCGTGAGCGCAGTATCAATGCCATGGTGGCGCGCTACCACGCCAACGAGACCTATGCACGGGTCGTGGGTGAGCGCGTAAGCTGGCTTGCCCGATCAGTCGCTGGCCCCTGGGGTTTTACCGAGCGCGACATAGAATTGCTTACATGGGCAGGTCGCTGTCATGAGATCGGTACTGCCATCTCCCAGAAACACTTCAATCGTCATTCAGCTTATCTGCTTCAAAACACGGATTTGCCAGGCTTTTCCCAAGGGGAGCAAGAAGTGATGGCCACGTTGGTGCGGGGCCAGCGAGGAAAAATACGTCCCGAGCTGTTCGAGATGATTCCCGAATCACAGCGGCAAAAACTATCGCGTTTAATGGTTCTGCTAAGGCTGGCCGTGATCCTGAAATGGGTGGAGGCGCTAGAAACTCTGCCTGACTGCTCGGTGTCTGCGTCTGCGGATACCCTGGAACTGACACTACCCAGCGATTGGCGAACGGCTCACCCCTTGACCGATTGGGAGCTTCGTCAGGGCAAAAATGGGGTGGCTAAATTGGGCATACGCTTGGAATTGGGCTAGCAATGGCTAACCCAGTTTGACGAATCTCACGCAGTAAACGGACGTCAATTAAGCCGCCGAGTCTCGCTCCTTAAGCATCGACAGAGCGGTGTCCTCAATCATATCTTCCTGCCCACCAATCATCTTTTTCCGACCGAGCTCGATCAAGATATCGCGCGGAGGGATACCATACTTCTCACCCAGCCGATTAGCGTGTAGTAAAAAGGTCGAGTAAACACCCGCGTATCCTAGGGTGAGCGAGGAGCGATCGATACGAACAATGTGATCCATCATTGGGAATACGAGATCTTCCGCCATATCCATCAGAGCGAACATGTCGCAACCAGTTTCGATACCCATTCGGTCACAAACCGCTACAAACGCTTCGAGTGGCGTGTTGCCCGCACCTGCGCCCAAGCCCGCTACCGAGCAGTCAATACGACTGGCCCCTGCACGCACTGCCGCAATGGAATTAGCGATACCCATCCCAAGATTGTTATGGCCGTGGAAACCAATTTCAGTGTTGTCGTCTAATTCGTTGCGCAGGGCGGTTACATACTGAGTGACATCTTCAGGCAACATGTAGCCCGCGGAATCGGTAACGTACACCGTTTGCGCACCATACGACTCCATCTTTTTAGCCTCAGTCGCCAGCCCAGACGGTGTATTCAGATGTGCCATCATCAAAAAGCCCGAGGTATCCATACCCAACTCACGGCCACAAGCAATATGCTGAGGAGAGGTGTCTGCTTCGGTGCTATGGGTGGCCACGTGGACACTACGCGCACCGTGATCGTAGGCCACACGCAGTTCATTCATGGTACCCAGTCCCGGTATTAACAGGACCGACATGACGGTGTTGTAAAGAACGGGAGCAACCGCATCCCAGTACTCTTCATTACTGTGAAGAGCAAAACCGTGTTGCAAAGAATTGCCGCCCAACCCTGCGCCATGGGTAACCTGAATCATGGGTACGCCCGCATTTTCCATCGCTTGTGCAAAGGCACGCATTTGCTCGGTCGTAATCTGCTCTTTTTTGGCATGCATGCCATCGCGCAAACACATGTCGTGGACAAGAACTTTTCGTCCCGCTAGATCTGAATTGGTCATGACGCCTCCGCGACTAATTGCATTTCGCCCCTCAGGATTTTTTCTGCATACATTTCCGCAGTACGACACGCCGCTGCAGTCATGATGTCGAGATTACCCGCATAGGTCGGCAGATAATCCCCGAGACCAGCCACCTCCATGAACACAGCCACCTTGTTGCCCTCAAAGACGGGACCATTTACAAGTCGATAGCCCGGCACGTATCTCTGCACCTTTTCAATCATATCCATAAGTGATTCAGTGATTTTCTCCTGATCAGGCTCATGCTCTGTCATGCAGTAAATCGTATTGCGCATGATCATGGCAGGCTCCGCAGGATTGATGATGCACAGGGCTTTGCCCTTCTTAGCACCACCGATTTGGCAGACAGCGTTTGACGTCGTGTAGGTGAATTCATCGAGGTTGGCACGTGTACCAGCCCCAATCGACTTCGATGCGAGACTGGCGATGATTTCCGCATAATCGACCCCTTGAACGCGACTGACGCCGTAAACAATGGGAATAGTGGCTTGGCCAGCACACGAGATCATATTGACGTTCATTGTTTCAGCGAGACTGTCGAGATTGACCGGCGGAACACACAATGGGCCGATGGCAGCTGGCGTCAAATCCACCATGAATACCCCGAGAGCATTCATCTTGTCTGAGTTTTCCTTATGGACATAGGCGGAGGTAGCATCGAAGGCAATCTGCACTCCGTCCGCCGCCAAATGCGGTAGCACGCCATCGACGCCTTCATGAGTGGTCTTGACGCCAAGATCACGAGCCCGCGCCAAGCCCTCAGAGTCCGCATCAATACCCACCATCCAAACGGGCTCGAGCACATCGCTACGCAACACCTTATAAAGCAGGTCTGTTCCAATATTCCCAGACCCTATTAGCGCACACTTGATTTTATTCACAGCTCATGGCCTCTATTACACAAAAGTTTTAAGAACCGTACCCATAGCCCAAGTCTACCGCGGTAACCTATCAGGTATCGCCCCAGATAAACCCTCCAAACGGAGTAAGCGCAGCCCCATCTGCACTCTTATCGTAGTTAGCGCTACCTTGATATCCCGAATGACAAGAGATCAAACCCATGAATGACGAACTGATAGCACAACTAGGGGACTCGCTATTCGAATCCTTACGCACCCGCAAGACGCAAGCGCCGCTTACGGATAACTATCCGAATATCACCATCGACGATGCTTATCGCATATCGCTGCATCTGTTGCAGCGGCGCTTATCGGAAGGCGAGCGCATCATCGGTAAAAAAATTGGCGTCACTAGCGAAGCGGTCATGAGTATGCTGAACGTCCGACAGCCCGATTTCGGATTCATGACCGATGCCATGCGTCACGATGGCAACATGCCCATATCAAAATTACTGATACAACCACGGGCCGAAGGAGAGCTGGCGTTTATCCTAAAACAAAACCTGATGGGCCCGGGCGTGACTAACGACGATGTGTTGGCCGCCACAGAGGCTGTGGTTCCCTGCTTTGAGGTCGTCGATTCTCGAATCGATGATTGGAAAATAAAAATACAGGATACAGTGGCTGACAATGCATCTTGTGGCTTGTTCACGATCAACGAGGCGGCTGCCGTCGACCCCAAAAAATTCGATTTAGCCAACTGTGAAATGATAGTGTCAAAAAATGGGTCGGTTATATCGACTGGCAGAGGACACGCGGCCATGGGGAACCCCATCAATTGTGTGACTTGGCTTGCCAACACACTGGGGCATTATGGTATTGGTTTGACCGCTGGAGACGTCGTGCTGTCGGGTAGTCTCGTTCCCTTGGAGCCTGTCAAGCCAGGCGATGTGATGACAGTCCACGTCACCGGCATCGGTGAATGTTGTGTGAATTTCACTTAATCGGGGTATGCCGTTCACCAGCCCCTAAAACAACTGGAGATCGGCTTATGACTCAAACCACCGCACCAAAGCCCGCTGAGTTCAACAAAATCCTAGTCGCCAATCGCTCGGAGATTGCCATTCGCATCATGCGGGCAGCTACTGAACTGGGCAAAAAGACCGTTGCGGTGTACGCGGAAGAGGACAAGCTTAGCCTGCACCGATTTAAAGCCGATGAGGCCTACCTGATTGGTGAGGGCCTTGGACCCGTCGGGGCTTATCTCTCCATTGATGAAATGCTGCGAGTGGCCCTAGCGACCGGCTGTGATGCGCTGCACCCTGGTTATGGCCTGCTGAGTGAAAACCCCGCCCTTGTCGAAGCCTGTAGCGCGAACGGTATTGCGTTTATCGGTCCCAGTGCGGCCACTATGCGCGCCCTCGGTGATAAAGCCTCGGCCCGTCAAATAGCCATTCAAGCGGGTGTGCCCGTTATTCCAGCCACCGATGTTATCGACGACACGATGACCGGTCTTGCTGAACAGGCCGAGGCCATCGGCTACCCGCTAATGCTGAAAGCCTCCTGGGGAGGTGGCGGCCGCGGCATGCGCCCTATTCTGAAACCCGATGAGCTTGAATCAAAAGTACGCGAGGGACGGCGGGAAGCCGAAGCAGCCTTTGGCAATGGCGAGGGTTACCTTGAAAAGATGGTGCTGCGGGCGCGCCACGTTGAAGTCCAAATTCTGGGTGATAAATATGGGAGCATCTACCATCTTTGGGAGCGCGATTGTTCTGTACAGCGCCGCAATCAAAAAGTTGTCGAGCGTGCGCCCGCGCCCTATTTAAGCCAAAGGCAACGGGAGCATTTAGCGGACTTAGGTCGCCGTATAGCGAGCCAGGTCGACTACGAGTGTGCCGGTACCGTCGAATTCCTGATGGACATGGATACCGACGAGTTCTACTTCATTGAAGTTAACCCGCGGGTACAAGTTGAGCATACCGTCACCGAAGAGGTGACCGGCGTCGATATTGTGCGCGCTCAGATTCTTATCGCTGAAGGCAAAACCTTGGCGGAGGCCACTGGTGTTGAGCGACAAGAGGACATTCAACTGGACGGCCACGCCATTCAGTGTCGCATTACCACCGAAGACCCACTCAATGAATTCATTCCCGACTATGGGCGCATCACCGCCTATCGCGGCGCAACGGGGATGGGTATTCGATTGGATGGGGGTACCGCCTATTCAGGGGCGGTGATCACCCGCTACTACGATTCACTGTTGGAAAAAGTCACCGCTTGGGCACGTACAGAATCGGGTGCCATTGCACGCATGGATCGGGCGCTGAGGGAATTTCGTATTCGCGGTGTCAGTACCAACATTGCATTTGTACAAAACCTGCTGAAGCACCCCACGTTCCTGCAAGGGGAGTACACCACCAAATTTATCGACACCACCCCCGATTTATTCCACTTCAAGCAACAGGCCGATCGTGGTTCTAAAATTCTGCGCTATATCGCCGATATTAATGTCAACGGACACCCTGAAACCCGAGAACTCGCACACCTCTATGGACCCACTGCCAAAAGCCAACGGCGCCTGCCCAAAGTGCCAGCGCATCACAGCGTGTCTATCAGCCCCGGCAGCAAGCAAATCCTCGATGAGCAAGGCCCGAAGGCACTCGCGGATTGGATGGCATCACAACAGCGCGTTCTATTAACCGACACCACCATGCGCGATGCACACCAATCGCTGCTGGCCACACGTATGCGTTCCATCGATATGATTCGAGTGGCACCTGCCTACGCGGCGAACCTACCTCAGTTGCTATCGCTGGAGTGCTGGGGTGGCGCGACCTTTGATGTTGCCTACCGGTTTCTTCAAGAGTGCCCGTGGCAACGCCTGCGCGATATCCGCGCCGGCGTGCCCAATATCATGCTGCAAATGTTACTTAGGGGTGCCAATGGGGTGGGCTATACCAATTACCCCGATAACGTCATAAAGGGCTTTGTTAAGCAGGCGGCAGAGACCGGCGTCGATCTGTTCAGGGTCTTTGACAGTTTGAACTGGGTCGAGAACATGCGCGTTGCCATGGATGCCGTGCTGGAGATTGACAAGGTATGCGAGGGCACCATCTGCTACACCGGCGATATCTTGAATCCCAACCGCGCGAAATATTCCCTCAAGTATTACGTCGATATGGCCAAGCAATTGCGGGATGCGGGCGCTCATATTATTGGCGTCAAAGACATGGCAGGCTTGTTGAAAGCGTCCGCCGCTCGCCCCTTGTTCACAGCACTCAAGGAGGAAGTGGGTCTGCCCATTCATTTCCACACACACGACACCAGCGGCGCATCTATCGCCACCTGTTTGGTGGCCGCCGAGGTCGGGGTTAGCGCCATTGATGCCGCCATGGATGCCCTATCAGGGAATACCTCGCAACCCACCTTGGGGTCCTTAGTCGAGGCCCTTGCCAATACCCAGCGGGATACTGGCTTGGATATTGGCGCCATTCGTGAAATCTCAAACTACTGGGAAGCGGTGCGTGAGCAATACGCCGCCTTTGAATCGGGGCTCCAATCCCCCGCATCTGAAGTATATCTGCACGAAATGCCCGGAGGACAATTTACCAACCTGAAAGCCCAGGCGAACTCCATGGGCCTGAATGAGCGCTGGCACGAAGTGGCCCAGGCCTATGCCGATGTCAACCAGCTGTTCGGGGATATCGTGAAAGTGACCCCCTCCTCCAAGGTCGTCGGCGACACCGCGCTCATGATGGTCTCTCAGGGCCTGACCAAAGCGCAGTTAGCCGACCCCTCGGTGGATGTGGCATGGCCCGACAGTGCGGTCGACATGATGCGGGGTAATCTCGGACAACCCCCTGGGGGCTGGCCGACGGACATCCAACGTAAAATCCTTAAAGATGAGACACCGTTCACCGAGCGACCCGGACTGCATGCGGCAGCTGTCGACTTGGAGGCGTCAAGGCTTGAAGCCTCGACGGCACTCGGCGGGGTCGAGGTTGATGATGAAGACTTATACGGCTACTTGATGTACCCCAAAGTATTTACCGATTACCGCACTCGCAACGAAGAATACGGTCCCGTGCGCACGCTGCCGACACCAGTGTTTTTCTATGGAATGGCCTCGGGAGACGAAATTTCGGTTGAGATTGACCCGGGTAAAACCCTTGAAATTCGCTGTTTGGCCACCTCGGAGGCCAACGATGAGGGCATGGTGAAAGTGTTCTTTGAAATCAATGGTCAACCCCGGGTCGTTCGAGTTCCCGATCGCAGTGTCACAGCCACCATCACAAAACTACCCAAAGCCGACCCCAATAACCGTCATC
The DNA here is from genome assembly GCA_913057135.1 of uncultured Halieaceae bacterium. Lineage (GTDB taxonomy): Bacteria > Pseudomonadota > Gammaproteobacteria > Pseudomonadales > Halieaceae > Luminiphilus. The sequence continues at coordinate 37,972 of CAJXNM010000021.1, read as the reverse complement.
AAGTGGGGTCGCCCATGCCCGGTGCCGTGGTCTCCATTGCGGTATCGGCAGGCGCCCAGGTTAAAGAGGGTGATGTGCTTGTGACTATTGAGGCCATGAAAATGGAGACCTCGATTCGAGCCGAGCAGGACGGCATCATTGCCGCCGTGCACGTGCAGCCTGGTGCGCAGATTGATGCCAAAGACTTACTTATTGAGTTCAAAAACTAGTGATGAGAGAAAACTAGGCGCTGGCAAACCGAGCACGCAGCAATTTATCCACCTCAATGACAAATAGACTCGGCAGGAAGCACGCCAAAATCATCGGCCACCAGTGACTGGGAAAGGGTGCCGTCCGAAATAAACTTGCTGCCTCAGGAACCGCCGTGGGTATTAAGCGAATCAATAAGCTGAGCGCAATACCGCCCAGTAGCCAAGGGTTACTGATTGGGTTGAAAGAAAAAACCGAGCGGTCAATTGAGCGTGCTGATACGGCGTAGCCAAAATGAGCCATAAGAATGCCCCAAAATGCGGCCGTTTGCGCCTGTGTTAGTAATTCTTCGTTGACAGGTTCACCGACGATGATGGCAGGAGACGCCAAGTAGAAGTACATTAAAAAAGTCGGGGCAGCGATAGCCAGGCCCATGATGATCACCCGCTGTACAAACAGCGAATTAATGATTTTCACATCGGAAGGCCGCGGGGGCGCATCAAGCAATCCCTGTTCTTTGCGTTCCATCATTAGCGGCATAGTCAGTAAGAAAGAATCTAATAGGTTAATCCAGAGAATTTGCACCGGCTCTAGAACAAATCGCTCCTGAAACAGCGGAACAAACGCCGCGAGCAGGATGGCTCCCATAATCAATATCGCTTGGGCTGCATTGGTTGGCAGTGTGTAGAGAATAGCTTTCTGCAGGTTATTCCAAGCGTGGCGACCCTCCTCTACAGCATCAACGATCGTTGCAAAGTTGTCATCCGCCAACACCATATCGGCAGCCTCTTTGGCGACCTCGGTGCCGGCAATTCCCATAGCAACCCCTATATCAGCCTGCTTCAGAGCCGGAGCGTCGTTGATTCCATCTCCGGTCATCGCCACTACATGCCCTTGGGTCTGCAGTACCTCGGCAATTTGCTTTTTGTGTTCAGGCGAGACTCGAGCAAACACCGACACACGCGACACTGCCTCCGTGAGGTCATTGGAAGACATAGCGTTAAGTTCTGCGCCCGTTACAACTGCGTCGCTGGCAATCCCGAGCTGAAGCCCCACTGCCTGTGCTGTACCCGGATGATCCCCGGTAATCATAATGGTACGAATTCCCGCTCGTTGGCACAGGGCAACCGCCTCAATCGCCGACTGCTTGGGTGGATCAATAAGCCCTTGTAAGCCAACAAATGTCAGGTTAGTCAGATCAGCGTGGGTCAAATCAACGACTGAGTCATCAACCCGCTTTACGGCAAATCCCAGCGTGCGAAGAGCGGACGAAGCGAATGCATGGGCCGCTTGCTGGACCCGCTCTTTATCGTAAGCCACTTCATTACCAGTGGCATCAATCATAGCGCTACACATGCCCCCAACGACCTCAGGCGCGCCTTTGACATAGATATAGCGATGACCATCATCAATCAGTACCGCCATGTATTTGGTGACTGACTCGAATGGGATCTCGACCAATCGACTGGCGCTCTCTGGGTCGAGATTGCCCTTTAAGCCCGCGATTTTAAGTGCTAGCTCTGTCGGATCACCTGCATGGCTCTCCGAGGAGATTTTCGCATTGTTGCAGTGGAATCCACAGCTTAACAGCCGATGTAGAGACTCATCTTGTTCGGCATCAATACTTACTCCATCAGCGCTAAACTTGCCACTCAAAGCGGTACCCGCGCCAGAGAGATCGATCATACGAAGACCTGCCCAAAGGCGAGTGACCGACATTCGATTTTCTGTGAGGGTGCCCGTTTTGTCAGAGCAAATCACGGAGGTCGCCCCCAAGGTTTCGGCGGCAGGAAGATGACGCACCAGCGCTTTACGTGCCGCCATTAGGGTTGCGGACAATGCCAGGATCGAGGTCACAAGGGCCGGTAGCATCTCGGGAATTGCCGCCACGACCAGCGATACCGCGCCCAAGAAGCTGTATGGCACGGCGTAACCCAAATAAATCCCATAGGCAAAATTTGCTGTACCAACGATTAAAATCGCAACAATAAGGACGTGAACAAAGGTTTTAAGTTTTGTTTGCAGAGGTGACAGTTTACTGTCGGCACTCTGGACCAAATCAGCGATGTGCCCAAACAAGGTGTTTTGGCCAGTGCCAGTCACCACCGCTCGGGCAGTTCCACGGGTAACGTAAGTACCAGAAAACCCCATGTTCTTTTGATCCCCAGGCACCAAATTATCCTGGCAAATAACGTCACAGGTTTTGGCCACGGGAACCGACTCGCCGGTGAGCGACGATTCATCAACATGTAGATTGTGCAATTGCAAGAAACGAATATCCGCGGGTATTTTATCGCCGCCCTCCAGGATGACGATATCCCCCGGCACCAGTTCTCGAGAAGGTAAGTGCCGCTGAATGCCATCGCGCTCGACTAAACATTCGGGAACCATTAGCGCACGTAGCGCTTCCAACGCCCCTTCCGCCTTACCCTCCTGAAAAAAACCTAGGACAGCATTGAGTAACACGACGCCCATAATGACGAGCGTATCCGGTAGCATGGGTTCGCCGTAGACAGTCAGTACTGAAGTAACAAGCGCTGTCGCTAGTAAGACGTATACCATTGGATCGTGAAATTGCCGAAGGAAGCGCACCCAAGAGGGCGTCTTAGCAAAAGCGATCTCGTTGGGGCCGCATTCTCCCAAACGGCGACTTGCTTCTTTGTCGCATAAACCATGAGGCGATGAATCGAGAGCAACCAGCACCTCTTCGCCAGTGAGACGATACCAATGCGAGGCCATCACGCACTCCTTCATACAGGGGTCGAAACACTTATTTAATATGCCACAAAAATAGTGTGAAAACCAGGGAAAGACGAAAAAGTAATGGCCGAACGCGCGGTATGTTGTGGCCCTCGGCTTGTTGCCTGCTCAGGCAATAAAAAAGCCCCCGCACGTCTGCTGCGGAGGCTCTCTCGATCGCCTGATTCGGCGACTACCGACTTACATGCTTTAAATAGCAGCTTCCAGTTCGGGCAACGCCGCAAACAAATCGGCGACCAAACCATAATCCGCTACCTGGAAGATGGGCGCATCCTCGTCCTTGTTGATGGCCACGATGACTTTACTGTCTTTCATGCCTGCCAAGTGCTGGATCGCGCCAGAAATGCCCACCGCAATGTACAGATCGGGAGCCACGATTTTACCGGTCTGACCCACCTGATAATCGTTGGGTACAAATCCCGCATCGACCGCCGCTCGAGATGCACCAATAGCGGCGCCGAGCTTGTCGGCAATACCCTCAAGCAACTTGAAGTTGTCGCCGTTCTGCATACCACGACCGCCGGATATAACCACCGAGGCTGCGGTGAGTTCGGGTCGATCACTTTCCGCCACTTCTTCCCCGACAAAGGTTGAGACACCCGCATCGTGCACCGCGTCAACGGCCGTGACGCTCGCGCTACCGCCCTCGGCGGGTACGCCGTCGAACGCGGTTGAGCGCACCGTGATCACTTTTTTGGGGTCTTGCGATTGCACGGTGGCAATGACGTTACCGGCATAAATGGGACGCTTGAACGTGTCTGGACCCTCGACAGAAATAATATCGGAGATCTGAGCCACATCGAGTAGCGCTGCCACACGGGGCATCAAATTCTTGCCCCCGGCCGTCGCAGCCGCGAGCACATTATCGTAAGCAGCGGCCACTTCGGCGGCCAGCAGTGCCACGTTCTCGGCCAGTTGATGGGCGTAAGCGGCGTTGTCGGCCACCAGAACATTGGTCACACCAGGAATCTTGGCGGCCGCTTCGGCAGCAGCTGCACAGTCACCACCAGCGACCAAAATGTCGATGTCACCACCCAACGCCGACGCAGCGGCAACGGCATTCAACGTTGCAGGTTTGAGGCTGGCATTATCGTGCTCAGCAATGACCAGAGTCTTCATGAGATCACCTTCGCTTCGTTTTTCAGTTTATCGACGAGTTGCGCTACATCTTCCACCTTGATACCTGCAGACCGCTCGGGTGGTGGCGCAACGGATAGTTGCGTGACATGGCTCGTCACCGCCACACTTAATTCATCGGGGCTCACAACATCGAGAGGCTTTTTCTTGGCTTTCATAATGTTGGGTAGTGAGGCGTAGCGCGGCTCATTGAGACGCAAATCCGTTGTCACCACTGCGGGCAAGGTCAGCGCCAATGTCTGGAGGCCACCGTCAACTTCACGGGTGACGTGGAGCTTATCACCATCAACTTTGATTTCTGATGCAAAGGTACCCTGGGGCATACCAGTCAACGCGGCCAGCATTTGTCCAGTTTGATTATTATCGCCGTCGATGGACTGTTTACCCATAATGACGAGCTGAGGTTCTTCGCGGGCAACCACACCCTTGAGCAGCTTGGCGATTTCCAATGGCTCAGGCCGGCCGTCGACCTCTACGTGGATGCCACGATCCGCACCCAACGCCAGGGCCGTGCGAATCTGCTCCTGACAGCTCTTGTCGCCGACAGACACCACTACAATCTCGCTCACGGTGCCTGCTTCCTTCAGGCGTACCGCCTCTTCCACCGCGATTTCACAGAAGGGGTTGATAGCCATTTTGACGTTGTTGAGTTCAACATCGGAACCATCGGATTTGGCGCGGACCTTGACGTTGTAGTCAACGACCCGTTTCACTGCGACCAGTGCTTTCATAGCGTCTCCATTGCTGTCGTCGTTTGCGCCGGCATAATGGCCCTATACAGGCCCGGGCTTCAAGGTCCAGATAGGGCTTGCGAGCGTCTTTTTTGTCCATCAGGATGATATCGTAGGGCGCAAAAGTGTAACATACCGAAAGTTCAAAAAAACGACTTCCCAGTAACCTGCAACGGCCGCGGCGGTCGCCCCCCGTTTTAGCAATGAGGTAACACCCATGGAACGCGAATCAATGGAGTTCGATGTTGTCATCGTAGGCGCAGGTCCAGCCGGTCTCTCGGCGGCCTGTCGAATTATGCAACTGGCCCAAGCCGCCGGGCGCGAAACCACTGTGTGTGTTGTGGAGAAAGGCTCCGAAGTGGGCGCACATATTCTGTCAGGCGCTGTGCTCGAGACCCGCGCCCTAGACGAGTTATTCCCCGACTGGCGCGATCGAGAAGCCCCGGTAACGAACGAGGTCACCGAAGACACATTCTTCTTCTATACGGGGGCAACATCGGCCACCAAACTGCCGAACTTCATGATCCCCAAGCCAACCCACAACGACGGCAATTATATTGTTTCCATGGCCAACGTTTGCCGCTGGCTAGCACAGCAAGCGGAGGACTTGGGGGTAGAGATTTATCCGGGCTTCACCGCCGCAGAAATACTTTATGACGACCAGGGTGCCGTCAAGGGTATCGCCACCGGTGCCATGGGTATCGGTGCTGATGGCACGGAGAAAGACAGTCACGTACCCAGCATGGAGCTTCACGCCCGCTACACGCTCTTTGCCGAGGGTTGCCGGGGCCACTTGGGTAAGCAACTTATCCGCCAATTTGAATTAGATGCCGGCAAAGACCCGCAACACTATGGCATCGGCATCAAAGAAATCTGGCAGATTGACCCCAGCCGCCATGAGCCGGGTAAGGTGATCCATGGCCTGGGATGGCCGTTGTCTGAGAGTGGCAGTTCCGGTGGCGCGTTCATGTATCACGCCGACAACAACGAAGTGTATTTAGGGTTCATTACCGATCTTAACTACGCCAACCCCCATGTCAGTCCCTTCGAAGAGTTCAATCGATGGAAAACCCATCCCGAGACCTCGCGTTATTTGGAGGGCGGGACACGCATCGCCTACGGCGCCCGTGCCCTCGCGAAAGGTGGCTATAACTCACTGCCGAAAATGCACTTCCCAGGCGGACTGCTAATTGGCTGTGACGCGGGCACTCTGAACGCGGTCAAAATCAAAGGGAACCACACCGCCATGAAGAGCGGCATGCTAGCTGCCGAGACCGTCATGGAAGCCCTGGCCTCAGGTGACAATGCAGCCGCTGACCTGGTGGCCTTCGATGCCAAAGTCAAAGGCTCATGGCTGGGTGATGAACTGTACACAACCCGAAACTTCCCAGGGTTTATGCACAAGTTCGGGTACCTTCTAGGTGCAGGCTTGGTATGGATTGATCAAAACATTTTTGGTGGACGACTGCCCTTCACGCTTCACGACAGCAAGCCCGATTACGCCTGCCTGAAAAGAGCCGACGAAGCACCGAAAATCGACTACCCGAAGCCGGACAACAAAATTACGTTTGATCGGCTGTCCTCGGTATTTCTATCGAACACCAACCATGAAGAGGATCAGCCCTGCCACCTAACCCTGGCCAACCCGGATATCCCCATTACGCAGAACCTGCCACTGTACGATGAGCCGGCACAGCGCTATTGCCCTGCGGGGGTTTACGAAGTGGTTGAAGACGATCAGGGCAAGCGCTTCCAAATCAATGCGCAAAACTGTGTCCACTGCAAAACCTGCGATATCAAAGACCCGTCACAGAACATCACCTGGGTGACCCCCGAAGGATTTGGCGGACCTAACTACCCCAATATGTAGTGGCCAGATATTGCCAGGGCTGCCCTCAGGACAGGTGTAGGTGCTGCTGAAACAGTGGCAAATGCTCGTCCTGACGGTGGCTCACAAATACCATTGTGCTGCGGCAGCGATCGCTGACTGTTTGAATGAACTGCAATACCCGGTGGCGATTCGGCTCATCAAGCCCTTGGGTCGGCTCATCCAGAATCAATAGCAAGGGTCCTTTTATAAGGGCTCGCGCAATCAGTGCTAAGCGCTGCTCGCCGTAGCTGAGGCGCTGAAACGCCTCTCGGCCCCGACCTGCAAGCCCAGCTAGCACCAGCCAGCGCTCGGCCATTTGCCACTGGCGCGCCGTCACCGGTTCATACACGCCAATGGAATCGAACAAACCCGACACCACCACCGTACGCACATCGCAATGCACCCGATATTCCCGGTGCAGCCCATTACTCACAATCCCCATAGGCCGTTTGATATCCCACAGGGACTCGCCGGAACCACGACGGTGACCAAAGACGGTTACGGGGTTGCTGTAACACTGGGGGCAATCCCCTGTTATCAAACCCAGTAACGTCGACTTGCCCGAGCCATTGGCGCCGGTAATCAACGTATGCTGCAACGGTGCAATCTGTAGGTGCACTTGATTGAGCACCGTTTTACCCCCGTAGCGAACCTCGCAGCCATCTAAGGCGACCAAATGACGGTGCGGGTACAGCTCTGGATCGACAGCGTCGTCGGGCCAATCCAAGGCCTCTTCTTGGCCCCAGGTGAAATGGGCCTGCAGCTCGGCCTTTACCGCATCCGATTGTGCATCCCCCAGCACGCGAAAATCGCCAGCGGTCACAAGTGCCGCATGCTCTACCCAGTCGGGAATATCCTGTCGATTACTAAGCAGTAGCACCACCGATGTTCCCCGTGCTGCCACCGTCTGAAGCACCGTGCTCAACAAGGCACAACTAGTCACATCAAGTCCATCGAAAGGATTATCGAGGACTAGCAGGGTGGTGCCGTTTAACAGCGCTTGTAGGATCAGTAATTTGCGACTTTCGCCGGTGCTTAAAAAGCGGTACCGGGTATCGAGGCGATGCCGCAGATTGAAGGCGTCCAACAACTCGCTGCACTCTTTACTGCGGTCTGCATCAGCAGGTAGAAAAGCCCTGACGGGGGTTCCTAGATCATCCTCAGACAGTGCGTCGTTGGCCTCAAGTTTCAGCTCGCGCTCATACAACTGCTGCTGGCGTTCAAAGGAGATGAGCGCCACTTCGTCATCGGCAATAAAACGCTCACAAGTTAAGGCGCTATCACTGGGTAGGTCTGCTCCCAATAACACCGTATCGATAGCCTGCTTCCCCGAGCCGTTTTTACCCAAAACAACCCAGCTTGACCCCCGATCAATCTGCCAAAACGGAATACGCAGCTGTTGGAAACGCAGGTTGCGTATACGCAACTGCACACTAGAGTTCATCGGTTAATACAAAGCGGTAATCGCCACTGTGAACCGCACCACTATCATCAGCGGACTCGACCAATCGATACCACGCGGCCCGACTAAATAAAGCGGTCAAGCCCCGCTCGAGGGTAACAAAGGCTGCACCGTTAGCCCTGGGTTCAAGGGCCAATGGGTAACGATTACTCACCGGTATGTGACCACCGGTATTCAGCGTTAAAACTTGTATGGGATAGCCATCTTCTTGTGACACGCCGCTATTTTTTGGGGCCTGCAAGGGCTCGGCATCGATCACGATAAGAGGATGCAATTGCACCCGTATCTTCACCTTCTCAACGGGCGTTACTAGGTAGTAGTGCTCTTGCTCACGTATCAGAATACTGGCGAACAATTTCACCAGCTCCTGGCGCTTGATGGGTGTGCCTTCGTGCCACCAGGAACCATCGGCGCGGATTTCAATATCAATATCGCCGCAGTAGCTTGGGTTCCAACGCTCGACCGGCGGCAGTGGTCTACCGGTGACTGTCGCAAGACCGGTCGCCGCACCCTCGTTGTGGCCTTGTAGCGACGCAGCCAAACTTGCTAGGGGATCCTGTCCCTTAGCGTCAGGAGCCATCAGATCACCTTAGCGGGTCACAATCGTGGCATCCGCTCGCAAGGCGCGGCGGAATTCTAACAGTGACACCTCTCCCTGCAGCTGTGACACCTGCTGGGCAAGTGCTTGAGCTTCTGCATCACTGAGGTTCAGCACAGCACCAGGGCGAATGCGAGACAGCTCAACGACCGCGTACTGATCACCGGGCAGCGTCACCAGCTCTAGATCGGGCGCTTCCGTGAGTGTCATAGTAAAAGCCGCCTCGGCAATTTCCCGGGGTAGCTGTCCGCCTCTGCGCTTGGCATCCAGTACCACCTGCCACTCGTAACCGCCCTCTTCCGCGATGGCATCGAAGCCGTCACCAGAGGCGCGTCGCGTGGCGATATCCGCTAGCAGTTCCTGCAGGCGCTTTTGCAATGCCTCGGCTTCCAGTTGCTGCCTAATGTCGGCAGCTACCGTTTCAAAGGCCTTCGGCGCTGGTGGGATACGCTCTGCAACACGAGCCACCACAAAACGTGGACCCGCTATCTCTATGACGTCGCTGTTATTACCCGCTTCGAGCACCTCGGGCGCGTACAGGGCATTGCGAACCTGGGCATTGGCAAATACGCCCTCTCCCGAGCTCCGTGTCACCGACTCGGCCCGTTGCACCGAAGCGCCAATCGCCTTTGCGGGTCCTTCCAACCCTGCCGCGTTAAAGCTCAAATCTCGCAGGGTGTCGACAGCTAGCAGGAGTTCTCGCTCGGCCTCACTGCGCTGAATGGACGCTTCCAATTCGGCGCGTAAAACCCCATCGTCAGGGGTTTCACCTGCAATGCGCTCATCAACGCGAATAAAATGTGTACCCGCATCGGTTTCAACCGGTGCCGATATCTCACCCACCTCCAGCGCTGCAATGGCCGCTTCCATCGGCTCGGGGAACGCGCTGCCATCGGTGAAACCCAGCTCACCACCAGCGCTAGCGGAACCCAAATCATCAGAGGCGCTCTCGGCAACAGCGGCGAAATCCTCACCTCCGCTCAAACGTGCGGCGACATCATCAACTCGCTGTGCAAAAGCATCCGAATCTTCGTCGTCCGTGGGAATCAACAGGATGTGTGACACGCGTGCCTGATCCGCAACAGTGTAATCAGCCTTTACCGCCGCCAACTGCTCATCGACCATTGACGGGTCAACGGGCGTGAAGAAGTCCTCGATGGCCAACTCGACATACTCGGCGACCACCGCCGCTTCAGAGACGAACTGTTCAGGATTAGTGTCGTAGTAAGCGCGCAGCTCATCCTCGCTAATCGCCGATTCGGCCACTAGCGTTTCGGGATTTAACAGTAAGTACCGTACCTCGCGCTCTTCGGTCAGCACGCTGGCGGCTGCACTCAACTCGAGGGGCGTTGTGAACTCGGTATCGGCGACCGAGCTCTGGACCTGCTGCAAAATTAAGTCTTGCGACTGCGATCGACGGAACCGCTCTGGGGTCAGACCCGCATTGGCTAGAACGACTTTGAAGCGATCCGCATCAAAACGCCCATCGACCTTGAACGCTTCAACATCGGCCACAAGTCGACCGATTGCGCGGCTGCTTGCGGTCAAGTTTTGTCGACGCGCCTCCTGCAGAAGTAACTCTCGCTCAACCAATCCCTCGAGAGCAGAAGGCCGTAAACGGTCGTCTTCGAGCATAGCGGGGTCAAGGTTGTCGCCAAAAATCTGCTGCATTTGGCGCTTTTGGGCATCGATAGCAATCTGTAATTGCTGCGGGGTGATCTCTTCACCATTGACCTCGGCAACCGAGGTACCAGTGCCGCCAAAGAGCACCTGCTCAAGACCAAAGCCGGCGAATGAAAGCACAATGAGAATGACAAGAACCCGCACCCAAGTGCTTTGAGTTCCCTCTCGAATCGACTGCAACATAAGGTGATGAATCCGATGGGTGAATGATCGTTTAAACGAAAAAAAGGCGCTAATAGCGCCTTTCCTAGTCTGCGGTCAGCAAACCCTGCGTAACGCAGAGCTGCTTACGCGTTGCAGGCGTCTTTCAGGGCTTTGCCCGCTTTGAAGCTAGGCGTGTTAGACGCAGCGATCTGAATGGTTTCGCCGGTGCGAGGATTGCGACCATCGCGAGCGGCACGGTGTTTAACCGCAAAGGTACCGAAACCGACCAAAGACACAGTTTCCTGCTTGCTGAGTGCATCGGTAATGGCGCTGATGGCAGCATCGAGAGCGCGACCGGCGGATGCCTTAGACAAGTCAGCTTCGGTAGCAATGGCGTCAATCAATTCATTTTTGTTCACGTATAAACCTCTTAGGAGTCGTGGCGTTTAGTAAAGGGCGAGAGCGCCTCGGGAGACGTTAGAGATTAAACCCTCACCCACATTGCGGTCAACTTGAAAGGCATATCAATGTGCCGAAACCCGCGGCTCGGCGCCTTGATCATCGTCATTGGCGACGACGCCTGCTGGCTCTGCCAGGTAATCATCATCGCTCAGAGGATCGGGGGCGCGCTCCAATGCCAGCGCTAACACTTCATCGATCCATTTGACCGCACGGATCTCAAGATTTTCCATGATGTTGTCAGGCACTTCTTTCAAGTCGCGTTCATTTTCTTTTGGGATGATGACAGTGCGAATACCGCCACGTCGGGCAGCCAATAATTTTTCTTTCAAGCCACCGATGGGTAGCACTTCACCGCGCAGCGTAATTTCACCGGTCATAGCCACGTCGGCCCGCACAGGAATGCCCGTCGCAACACTCACTAGCGCCGTACACATGGCGATACCTGCACTGGGACCATCTTTCGGCGTGGCGCCCTCGGGCACATGAATGTGTACGTCGTGCTTGTCATGATAGGCCGCCGGTACGCCAAGCATTTGCGATCGAGACCGCACCACTGTCATGGCGGCTTGAATCGATTCCTGCATGACATCCCCGAGGGAACCGGTCTTGATATGGCGGCCCTTACCGGTAACGGATACCGCCTCGATGGTAAGCAATTCTCCCCCCACCGACGTCCAAGCCAAACCTGTTACCTGACCGACCTTGTTCTCTTCCTCGGCAATACCGAAATTAAACTTCCTGACACCGAGCAGATCGGGCAGCAGCGTGGGCGTAACGGTCGTTGTGCCTGTCACTTCACCAGTGGCAAAGCGCTTGACCATCTTGCGGCACACTTTAGCGATTTCTCGCTCTAGCGCCCGAACACCCGCTTCACGGGTGTAATAACGAATGATATCGAGCACCGTCTCAGAACTGACAATAATCTCATCGTGCTTGAGACCGTTTTGCTTGATCTGCTTGGGAATGAGGTAGCGCTCTGCAATGCTCAATTTTTCGTCTTCGGTGTAACCCGGTATCCGTATCACTTCCATGCGATCGAGCAGAGGACCGGGAATATTCATCGTGTTCGAGGTACAGACAAACATCACATCCGATAAGTCGTAATCGACTTCCAGGTAGTGATCGTTGAACGCGTGATTCTGCTCAGGATCGAGCACTTCGAGCATGGCCGAAGCCGGATCTCCTCGATGATCCATGCCCATCTTGTCAATTTCATCAAGCAAAAACAGAGGGTTTTTGACACCCGCCTTCGACATTTTTTGTAGCAGCTTGCCTGGCATAGAGCCGATATAGGTACGCCTGTGTCCACGAATCTCTGCTTCGTCTCGTACGCCGCCCAAGGCCATACGTACGAACTTACGATTCGTGGCGCGAGCGATTGACTCACCCAGCGATGTTTTACCGACGCCGGGCGGTCCTACCAGGCACAGAACCGGCCCCTTTACTTTGCGCACGCGCTTCTGCACCGCGAGATATTCGAGGATACGGTCCTTAACTTCTTCCAACCCATAGTGATCGGTATCTAGCACATTGGCCGCTCGACCCAGGTCGTGTTTCACCTTGCTGCGTTTGTGCCAAGGAACGCTGACCATCCACTCAATGTAGCCACGTACCACGGATGCCTCTGCCGACATAGGTGACATCATCTTCAGCTTAGCCAGCTCGGTAACCGCTTTTTCCCGCGCCTCCTCGGGCATACGCGCCTGATCGATGCGCGTCTGAAGTTCATCCACTTCGTTGGGCGCATCATCCATATCGCCGAGTTCTTTCTGAATGGCTTTCATCTGCTCATTCAAGTAGTACTCGCGCTGACTCTTCTCCATTTGTTTCTTAACGCGCCCACGGATCCGCTTTTCGACCTGAAACAAATCGATCTCGGCATCCATCAGCCCCAACAAGTGTTCAATGCGGGCCGGGACAGACGCAATTTCGAGGATATGTTGCTTCTCGGGTAGCTCAACACCCATGTGCGCCGCAATGGTGTCGGCGAGCCGACCGGGGTCGTCGATGCCCGACAGCGACGTCAGCACCTCTGCGGGCACCTTTTTGCTGGTGTTGACGTATTTTTCAAAGTGTTCAACTGTGGCTTTGACCAGATCGTTCGCCTCACCATCGGGCACAGGTTCGCATTCAATCTGCCGAACGTGGGCAATGGTGTAATCGCCGTCATCGTTCATGGCTTCAATGGCCGCTCTGCTGTCACCCTCGACCAGGACTTTAATCGTGCCATCGGGCAGCTTCAGTAGCTGCAAGATATTGGAGATGGTGCCCACCTGGTACAGGTCATCGACGACAGGGTTGTCATCCGCAGCATTGCGCTGCGCTACCAACAAAACCTGTTTGCTGCCCGCCATGGCCTGCTCAAGGGCCTCTATCGATTTTTCCCTGCCGACAAATAGGGGAATGACCATATGTGGATAGATGACCACATCTCTCAGCGGCAGTAACGGTAACTCGGTTGCAACAGCGTCAGACGACATAGCTCTCTCCGGTCGGCTTCCCCATGACATGGGGGTTTAGCGGCCATTATGCAATAGCCACGACAGGTCTTGTGTTAACCGGGGTCCCGTGGGGGCGGCAGGCCGTCGGGCCCCGATAACCGCCCTAAAACAGGCTACTCTTGAGCCGTTTTCGCGGTGTCCTGAGTTTCGTGTACCAACAGGGGCTCAGACTCACCCTTGATGACGCTCTCGTCAATAACAAGCTTTGCTACTGTTGGTTGAGACGGAATGCTGTACATCGAATCCAGCAGAATACCCTCGAGGATGGATCGTAGACCACGCGCGCCCGTACGCCGCTCCATGGCACGCTCGGCCACAGCGCGTAAAGCGTCTTCGCGGAAATCAATTTCAACGCCTTCCATTTCGAACATCTTGGCGTACTGCTTGGTTAGCGCATTACGAGGCTCGGTTAAGATTTGCACAAGCGCGTCTATGTCGAGTTCTTCAAGGGTAGCAATAACCGGTAAGCGCCCTACGAATTCTGGGATCAGGCCAAAGCGGACCAAATCGTCGGGTTCCAGCTCACCCAAGGTCTCGCCAATATTGCGGTTTTGGTCTTTGCTCTTGACGTCGGCGGTAAAGCCGATGCCGCCTTTCTCAGAGCGGTTGCGGATAATCTTGTCGAGACCCGCAAAAGCACCGCCACAAATAAACAGGATGTTGCTGGTATCTACCTGCAAAAACTCCTGTTGTGGATGCTTGCGCCCACCCTGCGGTGGCACCGACGCCACAGTGCCCTCAATGAGCTTCAGCAAGGCTTGTTGGACACCCTCGCCCGATACGTCGCGGGTGATCGACGGATTGTCGGACTTGCGGGAAATCTTGTCGATTTCGTCGATGTACACGATACCCATTTGGGCGCGCTCAACGTCGTAATCGCACTTCTGAAGCAGCTTCTGAATAATATTTTCGACGTCCTCACCCACATAACCCGCCTCGGTCAGCGTGGTCGCATCAGCGACGGTGAACGGCACATCGAGTAACCGGGCTAAGGTTTCCGCGAGCAGGGTTTTACCGCTACCGGTAGGGCCCACAAGCAAAATATTAGATTTACTGAGTTCGACATCGTCACCACGGGCATCAGGTGCGTAGCGGAGACGCTTGTAGTGGTTGTAGACCGCGACCGACAAAACGCGCTTGGCCCGCTGTTGGCCAATCACGTACTGGTCGAGGATGTCGTTGATTTCTCTGGGAATAGGCAGCTTATCTGAGCTGGCCTCGCTAGCCGCCTCCTGCACCTCTTCCCGAATGATATCGTTGCATAAATCGACACATTCATCGCAGATAAAGACCGAAGGACCAGCAATTAGCTTGCGAACTTCATTTTGACTCTTACCACAGAACGAGCAATAAAGGAGCTTGTCGCTATCGCCAGTGGAGCTATCTTTTGCCATAAACCTTTGCCTCTAGTGGGCGAGTGGATCCCACTGTCTCAGCGTCAACCTTGATATGTTTCAGAGAGCAATGCAAGCGCAACGTCAGCTCGCGCCACTGCTATCAGGCGTCGGGCGCCGAAACACGGGCGCTCACAACCTCGTCAACAAGGCCGTACTCTTGACTCTGGACCGCGTCCATAAAGCGATCACGCTCGGTATCTCGCTCTATCACCTCAAGGGGCTGCCCGGTGTGCTCAGCCATCAAGCGGTTCAGGCGCTCACGGATGATCAGGATCTCACGAGCCTGAATATCAATATCGGTGGCCTGGCCCTGAGCGCCGCCTGATGGCTGGTGAATCATTGTTCGCGCGTTGGGCAGTATGTAGCGCTTACCCTTGGCACCACCGCTTAACAGAAATGCGCCCATGGAAGCCGCCTGACCAATACACATGGTACTGACATCGGGCTTGATGAACTGCATGGTGTCGTAAATCGACAGACCTGCGGTGACAGACCCACCCGGGCTATTGATGTACAAGTGAATGTCTTTGTCAGGGTTTTCTGATTCGAGGAATAACAACTGCGCCACGATCAGGTTGGCCATGTAATCTTCGACAGGACCTACCACGAACACCACACGCTCTTTGAGGAGCCGCGAGTAAATGTCGTACGACCGCTCACCCCGCGACGTCTGTTCAATCACCATCGGGATCAAGCCCAAATTGTTGATGTCCATCGGTGCTCTGTCAAAACTCATGCTGCGTCCTTTAAATAGGTCGGTCGTGGCCGGATTTGGACTCTCAACTAGCCCTGTTGAGGCCGTGCCGTGGCAAGCGCCTCTTGATAACTGCAGGCCTGCTCTTCAATCGTAGCACTCTCTAGCAGTTGCTCGACTAACTGGTCTTCAAGTACCCGCGACTCCACCTGCGCCAACTGCTCGTTCTCGGAGTAATACCAATTAATCACTTCCTCGGGCTCTTGGTAGGTGGAAGCGATGTCTTCGATTGTCTCTCTAACTTTAGCGGGATCTGCCTGTAAATCGAACTTGCCCAGCATTTCTGACAGCAACAGGCCCAACTTCACACGCTTATCCGCCTGTTCCTTGAACATATCGTCGGGTAAGAGGCTCTTAAGATCGAGGTCTTTATTCGGTGTGCCACCAAACTGCTGGAACATTTGGCCGCGCATAGCGTCCACTTCCTGCGCAACCAGGGCGCTGGGAATTTCCAAATCGCTGTGGGCGTCAATAACGGCGTCGAGCACCTGCTGCTTAACGTGATTTTGAACCGCGTTACGCAACTCACGCTCCATATTCTTGCGCACCTCAGCACGGAAAGTCTCCTCACCGCCCTCTTCAACGCCGTAAGCGGCGAACAAGGTTTCATCGAGGGGAGCAAGCTCGAGGGTTTTAACCTCTTTTAGCGTGATCGCAAACTGCACCGCGGCACCCTGAAGATCTTCTTTGGCGTAGTCATCGGGGAAGGTCAAATCGAGGGTTTTCTCCTCCCCTGCACTCATACCCACAATACCGTCTTCAAAACCGGGGATCATACGGCCTGAACCTAGCTCAAGTGACACGTCCTCACCGCTACCCCCTTCAAAGGCCTCGCCATCGCGAGTACCCGCAAAGTCAATAATGACCGTGTCGCCCTGTTCTGCGGGGCGCTCGGCGGTCACCTGCTGACCCTGCTGTTTACGGAATACCGCGATGATTTCGTCGACATCGGCGTCGCTGACTTCAGCGACCGGCTTATTTACCGTGAAACCGCTCACGTCATTGAGCTCAATGGTCGGGAAAATCTCGAAGGTGGCGGTGTACTCGACATCTTTTCCGGGCGCGATGCTATGGGGCTCAATGCGCGGCTGTCCGGCGGGTCGAAGCTGCTCAGACTGCACGGCTTCTTGGAAGGTCTGACTAACCACTTCCCCGAGCACTTCCTGGCGAACACCTGCACCATAGCGCTGCTGCATCACTTTCATGGGCACTTTACCCGGGCGGAAGCCAGGCATCCGGACGTTGCGCGCAGCCTCGCGCAAACGCTTGTCTACCGCGCTATCGACACGCTCGGCGGGCACGCCGATGGTCAGACGGCGCTCAAGGCCAGAGGTCGTTTCGACAGAAACCCGCATGCTTTACTCCTGAAAATATCATCACTGTCTGATGGGTATGGTGTGCACTGAACGTGCAATACTCGTCATTATGGTGCGGAAGGAGAGACTCGAACTCTCACGCCTTGCGGCACTGGAACCTAAATCCAGCGCGTCTACCAATTTCGCCACTTCCGCAAAAAACAAGAGGTGTTGGCGGTTGCCGCCAATTCCAAGGGCGCGGATTGTCGCACTGGCGAGCACGACTTTCAATGCCGCAGGTCATAAGACTGTCATATTCTTCAAAGAGTGCGGATTGGGCAAACAAGGGGACTGAGCAACAAGCAAACCCTACTCGAGGGATAGATGGGATGCTCCCCCAACGGATACCCATCAAAGCCATGTCACAGAACTTAGAGTAATACAATTGCAGCAAAAAAGTTAAAAATATGGACACTTATTAGCGCGTAATCACAAAAAATTACGGAATGCAAACCGCTTATTTCACATCGATCTAATAAATTGAGTGGGAGGGGTAGCAAGGCTTAACAGATTCGTCATACTAGCCAAAGCGTATGACGGGCTAGCAACGTTTGCGCTGGTGTTCGTGTCACCTATACACGTGCTGTATCGGCTTCATACCAAACGTATGCTCAGTGGTAATCTAGCCGTTGCTCAAACACTCCTAAAAAGTTTTTTGGGCCCCTAGGGGCCCTGTTTGCGTGCTGACGTGAGGGTGTTTTGGTCACTATTCTGAATGATGACCTCTGATTACATTTGTCGTGCCAAGCCGGTGCAAGTTCGTGTCAGATGGTGTGAGTAGCTCGCCCCGAGTTAAGTATACCGCCCAAGTGATTTTCAATTTTGGCATTGGCGGCGGCATCCTGCTCGGAGAATTGAACCCCAATACCGGCTTGGCGGTTGCCTTGGGCGCCTGGCGGGGTGATCCATACCACCTTACCCGCAATTGGGATTTTTTCAGGCTCGTCCATCAAACTTAGCAGCATGAAGACCTCATCACCGATGTGATAGGTCTTGTTGGTAGGCACGAATAAACCACCATTGCGTAAGAACGGCATATAGGCGGCGTAGAGAACCGCCTTATCTTTGATCGTCAGCGATAGGATGCCCTGCCGCGTTCCTTCACTCATAAGCTACTCGTTTATTGCTCTAGCGTTGTAGTAGACGTCACCCGGCGCGCCACCTAGCGCGGGTGAATTACTTTTTTTACCCGCCTTCCAATGAAGTCGCACATAGTGTACCGCTGTTACAGCGCCCTCGCCTATTGGCAACGCTGAGCAATTTCGATCAGCAAGGTGTCTCTGGCGAGATTAACACCGCGACGGATCGCCCCCAGCCAGCCCCGCACCTGGTCATGGAGTTCAAACAAATCCCGTTGAGACTTTAGATGATCGCTATCCCCCTCTTGGAGCGCCTGCTCAATGAGGGTCAACAGGGTAGACAATATCAACTCGAGCTCAACGTCTTTCAACGCAGCCACAGTGCTAACCGGTGCCGATGTCCCCTGAAGCAGGCCTGATAATTGACGACGCAGTTCAGTCATGGCCGCCAATTCGCCGTTTTGCAGCCACTCCATTGCGGTCATCACCGCACCATCGGCAGCATCCAGAGCGGCCGATACTGTCTGTGAATCCATGTTGTCGCACTGCCCTCGTAACCAAGCCAAAGCCTGATCAGCACTGGGGGCTGGGGTTTGCACACGCTGGCATCGGGATCGAACAGTGGCGGGCAGATCCCCGGGACGACTGCTGACAAGCACCAAAATGCCATTGCCAGGGGGTTCCTCTAGCGTCTTCAAAAGTGCATTCGCCGCCGCTATCGTCATGGCGTGAGCAGGCGCTATGACCATCACTTTACGTTCGCCAAAGGCCGGGGTTTGTTGAATAAACGACACCGCAGAGCGCACCGCATCAATACCCAGAGCGCGCTTACCCGCCTCCGGTTCCAACCAACGATAGTCCCCATGACTGCCCGCCTGGGCCATCCGACAGCCATCACAGAGCCCGCAGGGTGACGACTGCAGGGAGTGACACAGCAAAGTACCCGCCACTAGGGCGGCTAAATGCTCTATGCCCGCCCCGGCGGAACCGCTAAGCAATAGTGCATGGGGCACACGATCGTCGGAGAGAACCCTGCGAAATTGATCATACGTGGCACTGTGCCAAGGTAATGGCGCGGCCTGCCAACGCTGAACCGCGTCAACGGTCATACCAGCCACCTATCTATGGCTTGCTTCAACTGACTCGATAATGCCGCCCTCACCGCATCTAGCGGCTCCCCTGCATCGACCACTAGCCAGCGCTCTGGCTGCGCCGCCACCCTCTCTCTATATCCGGCGCGGACCCGCTGGAAGAAGTCCTGCTGCTCCTGCTCGAATCGGTCAAGATCACCACGGGCAGCAGCACGCGCCATACCAATCTCGGGAGCCACATCGAGCAGTACGCTAAGATCCGGCTGTCGCTGCCCCTGCACCAGGGCCTCTAAAGTACCGATAGCAGACATAGACATGCCACGGCCAGCGCCTTGATAGGCATAGGTCGCATCGGTGAACCGGTCACACAGCACCCACTCACCCCGCGCAAGTGCAGGCTCAATGACCGTCTCTAGATGTTGAGCCCGGGCGGCGAACATCATCAGTAATTCAGCCATCGCAACGGGGGCGTCACCCTCCGTGGTTAACAGTAATTGTCTGAGGGCTTCACCCAATGCGGTGCCGCCGGGCTCGCGAGTCACTGTGACTGCAATCCCCCGCTCCCTCAAGCACTGCTCGATCAGTGCAAGGTTGGTACTCTTGCCGACTCCCTCCCCCCCCTCGAGGGTAATAAATCGCCCGTTCATCCCTCAAGGAGCCTCGTTGTTAGCGGGGGTCGAACGGTACCCGGGACCGCGCTGGTATTGATAGCGACGTACATTGGCATTGTGCTCCTCAAGGGTATCGGCAAAGGCATGATAACCGTCGCCGCGGGCAACAAAATAAAGGCTTGTACCCGATGCTGGCTGCAAAGCAGCCTCAAGGGCATCACGCCCCGGAAGTGCAATCGGTGTCGGTGGCAAACCGGAAATTCGGTAGGTGTTCCAAGGATTGTCCTCATCGCGCAAATGTCGCCGCGTGAGATTGCCATCGTAGCCAGCGCCCAGGCCGTAAATGACCGAAGGATCCGTTTGCAATCGCATACCTTTACGCAAGCGACGATTAAAAACACCCGCAATAATGGGACGCTCCTCGGCTACCGAGGTTTCTCTCTCAATCAACGAGGCTAACGTCAGGGCCTCGTAAGGGGTTGTGACTTCGGTCATGTCAGAGCGCAACGGCCACAATTCTGCCAATAACTCACTTTGCAAGCGATAGGCGCGCTTGAGGATATCAAAGTCACTATCGCCGCGAGTAAAGGCATAGGTTTCGGGCAAGAACCAGCCCTCGGCCGATGCATGGGGTGCCACCAAGGCCAACAAGCGCGGGTCGTCAACACCGGTAACGGAATGCTCAAGGGCTGGATGTTGCTGCAAGCGCGCAATGGCCTGCTTCAGCGTCAACCCCTCGGGTATCGTGATCTGATACTGCAAAACCGCACCCGCGTTTAACAACATCAATAACTGTTGTGCGGTCATGGTGTCATCAAGCGCGTATTCGCCCACATGCAGCGATCGATCAACCCCCTGCCAGCGCGCCCAGAGGCCCAACCAACGACTATCCGTTAGCCAACCCTGCTTACTTGCACGGGCCAGCACCGCATTCAAACTATCGCCGGGCTCGACCACAAGCGTGGTACCCGGTTCGTGTATCTGTAGGGTTTGTTGCAATGCTGACTCAATGCTGCGGATGGCGGTCGCTGCCGCCAACCCAACCCCAACACACAACAGTGCAAGTCCCCACCAGAGACGCGTCATGGCAGCACCCTTCTTGATGGGTAGTCCCGGTGAATGTCATCACGAAGCGCATCGGCAGCGGCGGTGCTGTTGAAGCAGACATCACCGACTCGCTCGACACTGCGGATACCGATGACACTGTTGGTGATAAACATTTCGTCAGCGGCCTTAATACGTGCCTCATCAATAGTACAAATGTCGACATCAAAGCCATGAACGGCCGCCCAATGCTCTATCACTGCGCGCCGCCGGGTACCAGCAATACCCGCGCGATCAAGCGGCGGCGTCAATAACGTCGATTGGCTTCTAAGGAATAGGTTGCCGATATGACTTGATAACCAGTGTCCACGGATATCCGTCATGACAACATCATTGACACCACGATGCTGGACTTCTGCCCCCGCAAGCACCTGTTCGGTTCGCGCTAGCAATTTGTGACCCGCCAGCGCCGGTTGGTCGGGCCACGTGATAGTGGCCACCTCCATGACAGCCGGTGTTAAGGTCTGGGGCAAGCCTTCGCTAAAGCGGGCAATAATCCGCGGCGCGGTGGCGACCGGGGCGTAACCCCTGGGCCCAGAGCCCCGGGTAATGGTGAGGCGTAATACCCCGTCGCGGCTGGCATCAGGTAAGTTGGTTATCCACTTGGCAGTCCCAGCGAAAGCTTGCTCGACAAGATGATTGACGTCGGAAAAACCCAAACATACCAGCCCAGAAATCATCCGCTCTCGGTGCAGCCACGCGCAAGACACAGCCCCGTTCTCAATCCTGAGGGTTTCAAACACCCCATCGGCTAGAGCAAGCCCCCGGTCATCTGCGGGGATTTCAGCCCCCGGGAGCCCATCGATCCAGAATCGATCGGCCACTACCGACAACTCAGTCCAGCCGGCTGAACACTAAAGAACCGTTGGTGCCACCGAAGCCAAAAGAATTACTCAAGGCGTGCCGAATGGTGCGCTCCTGAGCTGTGTGAGGCACATAATTCAGATCACACCCTTCATCGGGCTGCTCGAGGTTAATGGTGGGCGGAGCGACACCGTCGCGAATAGCCAAAATAGAGAACACCGCCTCAACGGCACCGGCGGCACCGAGTAAATGGCCAATCATAGACTTGGTAGAGCTGACCGCCACCGTCGATGCCGCGCTGCCAAATACCGATTTCACCGCCATTGTCTCCGCTACATCGCCGGCAGAGGTGGATGTGCCGTGGGCATTGATGTAGTCAATATCGGCTGCATTGAGCCCCGCATCTCGAATGGCATTTTCCATGGATTTCGCAGCGCCACGACCATCCTCTGGGGGAGATGTCATGTGGTAGGCATCGCCGCTCATACCGAAACCGGTCAGCTCAGCGTAAATACGAGCACCCCGGGCGGTTGCACTCTCGAGGGACTCGAGCATAAGTACGGCGGCACCATCACCCAGTACAAAGCCATCCCTGTCCCGATCCCAAGGACGGGATGCCGCGGTTGGATCTTCATTGCGAGTTGACAAGGCGCGAGCCGCTGCAAAGCCACCCAAACCAATGGGCGTCGTGGCCATCTCGGCGCCGCCGACAAGCATGGCGTCCGCTTCACCGGTGGCGATAAGTCGCGCCCCCAAACCAATATTGTGGGTTCCGGTGGTGCAAGCAGTCACCACAGCCAGATTTGGGCCCCGCAGATCGTACATGACGCTAAGGTTGCCACTAATCATGTTAATAATGGCGCCAGGCACAAAGAACGGCGACATTTTGCGCGGACCTGCGCCATCCACAAGCAGCGTGTTTTTCTCGATTGATCCAATGCCGCCAATCCCCGAACCTATCGCACAGCCGATCCGATCATTATTGGCATCGGTCACGTCCAATCCGCTGTCCCGCAGCGCCTGAATACCGGCGACCATGCCAAACTGAACGAAGGGATCCATACGCTTGGCATCTTTCGGTGCGATGAATCCGTCAACACTGAAATCTTTTACCGAACAACTGAAACGGGTGGTGTAGGCGCTGGTATCAAAGTCAGTGATGGCTGCAGCACCGCTGACACCGTTACATATATTGCGCCAGCTGCTGTCAACATCGAGACCCACGGGTGACACCATGCCAAGCCCAGTCACCACTACGCGCTTACCCTGCATTGCCCTTCTCCCTTGTCGGCGTCGGCAGACGCCCTGCCAACCCTGAATGCACCACTACCGACCGATAGTGGCTCTCTACACTAACTACGCTAAACCTGCGCTTTACACTAAACCTACGCTAAGCCCGCACTAAACCTACACCAGGCCTGCAGCAAATACACTCGACAGCGGCTGTTCACCTGAAAGCCACTGTTCACCTGAACTGACCATAAAAAAGCCGCTCTACATAGGTAGAACGGCCCTGTGTGCGCTAAGGCATAGACCTCAGGCGAGGTTTTCGTTGATGTAGTTAATCGCCAACTGAACGGTGGTGATTTTCTCGGCTTCCTCGTCGGGAATTTCCGTCTCGAACTCTTCTTCCAGGGCCATCACTAACTCGACGGTATCCAACGAATCGGCACCAAGATCATCCACAAAGGACGCTTCGTTGCGGACTTCGTCTTCTTTAACGCCCAATTGCTCGGCGACGATTTTTTTGACGCGATCTTCAATGCTGCTCATGGTCTGTTGATTTCTCCCACTGATGGTTAGTTGGGCTTGCGCCCTGGTTATGTCGAGAGTTTACCCTTAAAACCCCAAAGGAAAACCCTTGACGGGCTTATTATTAGCCCGTGTACATGCCACCGTTGACATGAATTGTTTCACCGGTGATGTAACCGGCGGCCTCTCCAGCCAAAAAGGCGACCGTTGCCGCTATCTCCTCGGGCTGCCCTAAGCGTGCCAGGGGCACCTGCGCTAACATCAAATTGCGCTGATCTTCGGACAGCTCTGCGGTCATATCGGTATCAATAAATCCAGGTGCTACCGCGTTCACCGTAATGGCGCGGGAACCGAGTTCTTTAGCGAGCGCCCGGGTAAAGCCCTCGGCACCGGCTTTCGTTGCGGCATAGTTACTCTGGCCAGCATTCCCCATAGAACCGACCACAGACGATATGTTGATGATGCGCCCCCAACGGGCCTTGGTCATGCCGCGCAAACACGCTTTGCTGACGCGATAAATAGCGTTCAAGTTAGTATCGATAACGCTATTCCATTCGTCATCTTTCATGCGCATGAGAATGTTGTCTTTGGTAATGCCCGCGTTGTTAACCAACACGGTGGGGGCACCGAAGCGCTCATTGATGACCGCAAGCACGCTGGATACGCTGTCGCTATCGGTGACGTCCAGCCGCAAACCCGCGCCACCACAAGGTGCAAGCCACGCGTCGATACCCGCAGCACCCGAGTCAGAGGTGGCTGTACCGACGACTGTGAGACCGTCTTTAGCCAACTGCTGAGCAATGGCTTTGCCGATACCACGGGAGGCGCCGGTCACAAGTGCGATTCGAGGTTGGTCAGCCATGGGTCAGATGCCTTTCAAAGAAAAATGATTGCCGAGCCTAAGCGCCGACTGCCGCCGTAAGGTCATCCGGCGACTCAATCGACAAACAGGTGACGCCCTTATCGATGCGTCGAATCAAGCCCGACAGGACTTTGCCCGGTCCACACTCAACAAACCGTTCGGCGCCCATGGTGCGCATGGTACCAACACACGCGGTCCACTGCACCGGTGCTGCAATTTGCTGCACAAGCAGGGAGCGTATCGACGCACTCTGCTGCTGAGCTTGAGCGTTGACGTTGCTGATCACAGGGACCTGCGGGTCTTCCAAGGACAAGCCCTCGAGCGCTTGCGCTAGTATCTCACCCGCCGATGACATAAGGGGCGTGTGAAACGGCGCAGACACGGGGAGCGGCAGCGCACGCTTGGCGCCCGCGGTTTTCAACGCTGCAGTGGCGTCATTAACCGCCTCGGTGTGTCCAGCGATTACGACCTGCCCAGGTGAGTTGTAATTCACCGCGCACACCAACCTATCGTCCCCATGTGTGAGACCGGCACACACCTCGTTGATAGTTTCGTCATCAAGTCCGATGATCGCCGCCATCGAGCCCTCGCCCACAGGCACCGCATCTTGCATAGCTTGGCCACGCAGCCGCACCAGCGTCACCGCGTCTGTAAAGGCAAGGCTGCCCGCCGCAACCAATGCGGAGAACTCACCCAAGCTGTGCCCCGCCACGACCGATGGCATAGCACCGCCGGCACGACGCCAAGCGCGAAACAGCGCGACGCTGGCCGTGAGGATAAGGGGCTGGGTGTTAGCGGTTAAGGACTGGGCCTCGGCAGGTCCCTGCTGGGCCAGCGCCCACAGGTCAAATCCGAGGGCGTCCGAAGCCTCTTCAAACGTTTCTGAAACCTCTGAATAGGCAGTGTAGGCAGCTGAGAGCATACCTACACTTTGGGAACCTTGGCCCGGAAAAACAAAGGCGAGTGATGTCATTAATGCCTCATCACGCTGTGTTAAATCGTGAGCTGCTCACGACCGCAATATAACGTTGGACGCGAGCTCGGGTAGGACGCTGACTCAGTCGTCGTCACCCAAATTCAACACTTTCTTACCGCGGTAAAAACCGTCTGCACTGATATGGTGACGACGACGGGTCTCACCCGAGGTCTGATCAACCGTCAGTGTGTTGTTACCAAGGGCGTCGTGAGAGCGACGCATACCGCGACGTGAGCGGGTTTTCTTGTTCTGCTGAACAGCCATGATGGCCTCCTGTCACAAAAATCGTGGCGATCTGAATAGTTCAGCTACGCTCACTGGGTTCATTTTTCA
Source organism: uncultured Halieaceae bacterium (assembly GCA_913057135.1). Lineage (GTDB taxonomy): Bacteria > Pseudomonadota > Gammaproteobacteria > Pseudomonadales > Halieaceae > Luminiphilus. The sequence continues at coordinate 12,317 of CAJXNM010000021.1, read as the reverse complement.
AAGCCGCCAGCACGGTAAACGGATTATCCCGTGCAGGCGCATCAGTCTCGTCGGGCTCTGCTGCGTCTGGCTGTGCTACGCCCGTTGCCAGGCCACACTGACTGTCACTGTGGTAGCTGAAAGCAGGCAGCGCCAACAACAGCTCATCTTCCACCACCTGCCACAAATCGGTTTCATCACCCGTTATCAAGGGATCGTACCGCGATGACAACTGCTGCGCCTGCTCGTCGGTCCACAGGGCTGCCAGTTGGCTGTCGGAGACAAGATCAAGCTCCAAAGGCCCGAGACAGCGCTGGCAAGCGACTCTTACCGCCATGTGAACAGACAGCTTTAAGATGTAGCGGCCTTCTTCATCGCGGCAAAACTGAGCGTGCACCCGAGCCGGTGCAACTGCGGCTACAATAGCAGCGTCGAGACGTGGCATTCTGGCGGCTTGCAGCGTGCCTTCTACCGTCACTTCCCGCGCCGCTAGCGTCCGCGCCTCAACCATATGTGGCAGTGCCCCTAGCGTCATGGCGGCGGATCATACGGCCGAGCTTTGGGTGTGTCAAAAAAAAATCACGGTAATTCAATGGGTTTGAGTCAACGAGGGAAAACCGCATGACCACGCTGCCGCAACTGGTGTTAGCTTCAGCCTCACCCTATCGCGCGCGCCTCCTTCAGCGCTTGGGACTACCCTTTGAGGTCGCGCCGGCGAATATCGATGAATCGACCCAACCCGGCGAGAGCGCGATGGCCCTGGCATTGCGTCTTGCGGAGCACAAGGCACTGTCGCTTAGCCGACATCCCGCCTCGGACCCCTTGATTATTGGCAGCGATCAAGTGGCTGCCTGTGACAACCGACTATTAGGAAAGCCTGGCACCAAAGAGCGTGCCATCGAGCAACTGACCTTTTGCTCGGGGAAACACATTGTCTTTTTTACTGGCCTCGCTCTGTGTCGGCCCGACCAGCAACATCTTGAAAGCTGTGTGGTTCCCATTGAGGTGTCACTCAGACGACTTACCGATGCCGAAATAGAACGCTATGTCGAGCGCGAACAACCGCTGGACTGTGCCGGCTCATTCAAGTGGGAATCATTGGGAATTACGCTGTTTCGAGCAATCAACGGCGATGATGTGACAGCCCTTGAGGGCCTGCCATTGATCGAACTGAGTCGTCGATTGCGTCACTTTGGCTTTCAGCTACCCTGAGTCCGGCTGAGGGCAACACAGGCCGCCTGCAACTCACCGTCGAGGGGCGCCTGCATATGCATCTGTTCTCCACCGAGGGTAAACCGCAAGCTAGCAGCATGCAGAAACAGTCGATTGAGTCCTAAGGTAGCTGTCAGCTGATCGGCGACCTCCGAGCTGTATTTGGCATCACCCAAAATAGGATGCCCCGCATGTCGACAATGCACCCGTATCTGATGGGTACGTCCGGTGATGGGCTTAGCCTCTACCAGTGTTGCGCTGCGCCAACGTTCCAAGACACGGTATTCAGTGCGTGCTTTTCGACCGCCAGAGGCTACTTTCACAAGGCGCTCACCTGATGCGAGGGCATATTTTTCCAGGGGCGCATCCACATGCTTTACGTGGGACGCCCAGCGACCCGCCACCAGTGCGTTATAGCGCTTGTCGATACCATCGCTGCGCAGCTGGGTGTGCAATTCTCGCAGCACGCTGGCGCGGCCGGCTATTAATAGCAAACCCGACGTATCACGATCGAGTCGATGGACCAACTCTAAATACTTGCGCTCGGGATAAATCAGCCTGAGGGTCTCAATGAGACCGGCACTAATACCAGAGCCACCGTGTACCGCCAGGCCAGTGGGTTTGTTGATGACGATGAGATCGGGATCATCGAATAAGATAGCGGTGCGAATACGCTCCGCCCAGTGGGAAGACGCAATTGCCGGCTCTCGACTGGCCGCTTGACGCAGCGGGGGTACTCGAACCACATCGCCGCCCTCAAGTCGCAGTTCAGCTTTCGCCCTACCTTTATTAACCCGCACCTCCCCTTTACGAATCGCCTTGTAGACGCGGGTTTTGGGCACACCGTGCAGGTGACGTAACAGCCAGTTGTCGAGGCGTTGGCCAGCCTCTTCCTGAGCGACCGTTAGCAGTTGCACCTGCGCGTTATGGTGGATATTTATCTCTGTTTCTTTAGGCAATTGAGTCACTTAGCGAAAGATGATAGATTCGTCGGCGGTTGAGAGCAGTGAGACCGGAGCCGCCATCACTAATAAACGCCCTTTAGCGGCGGGGGAGGCGGCACTTCGGTCGTACCGAGTCCTCCTCCAGCGATGCGAGGCGCGCCGGTTGCGCAGCCACTCGTGAACAATCAGCGCTGGCGAGCCGCCCGGAGTATTGCTCAACACCCTGTGTATTGGACGCTATTTTGCGATTCCTTGCCACTCCGGGATGCCCATACCTTAATTCGATGGCCCCGTCAGAACCTTGGCAGAGAGGCAGTGGTCGCAACATAGCAATGAAAACCCGCGGCCCATTGAACGCGGTGCGAGAATTTTTTTGGCAGCCGGAATCAACGCCGGCGCCCGACAGATTGACAGCGAGAGCCGGTGGCAGGTCGTGGTAATGCGTTACCCCGCCCCACCGTCACGTCCAACGAGGCGTGGTAGCCCGATCGCCGAAGCAGGCCCACCAGCCCGCTCGCACCTGTGTTCAGTGGCATCGCTAACTGGACATAGCCCATGAAAAAAATGCTCATCAATGCGACACAAGCTGAAGAGGTGCGTGTCGCTCTCGTCGATGGCCAACGCCTATACGACCTCGATATTGAAAACCGCTCCCGCGTCTCCACCAAAGCCAACGTCTACAAAGCCAAAGTCACCCGAGTTGAACCTAGCCTAGAAGCCGCCTTTGTCGATTACGGCGCCGAGCGCCATGGTTTTTTACCCCTCAAAGAAATCGCCCACGAGTACTTCCGCAGCAACGCTCCCTCAGGGGACGGCAAGGCCCGCATTAAAGATGTATTAAAAGAAGGCACCGAGCTTATTGTTCAAGTTGATAAAGAGGAACGGGGCACCAAAGGCGCGGCACTCACTACCTTTATCAGCCTTGCTGGTCGCTACATGGTGCTCATGCCGAACAACCCTCGAGCGGGCGGTATCTCACGTCGCATCGAGGGCGACGACCGTTCTGAGCTGCGCGATGCCATGGCCCAGATGACCATCCCCGACGGCATGGGTGTCATCATCCGCACCGCTGGGGTGGGTCGCTCTGCCGAAGAACTGCAGTGGGACCTCGACTACTTGCTGCAGCTCTGGGACGCCATGTCTGGTGCCGCCAGCGACAACAAAGCGCCGGTGCTGCTGTACCAAGAGAGCGACGTCATCATTCGTGCCATCCGCGACTACCTGCGTGACGACATTGACCAGGTGCTCATCGATGATGACGCAGCATTTCGACAGGCGGATGACTTTGTCTCCATGGTCATGCCCAAGTTCAAGCAATGCCTGCGTCGCTACGATGACCCTATTCCACTCTTCAATCGGTTCCAGCTAGAGGGGCAAATAGAAACCGCATTCCAGCGCGAAGTGCGGCTGCCCTCGGGTGGCTCTATTGTTATCGATCCGACGGAAGCGCTGGTATCGATAGACATTAACTCTGCCCGCGCCACCAAAGGGGCCGACATTGAGCAAACCGCACTAAACACCAACCTTGAAGCGGCGGATGAAATTGCGCGCCAACTCCGCTTGCGGGATATGGGCGGCCTGATTGTGATCGACTTCATCGATATGAATTCGAATAAAAACCAGCGTGCAGTGGAAAACCGAATCCGCGATGCCCTGGAAATAGATCGGGCTCGGGTTCAAGTGGGGCGTATCTCCCGCTTCGGACTGCTCGAGATGTCACGGCAGCGACTGCGTCCTTCTCTGGGTGAAACCAGTGGCATGGTCTGCCCCCGATGTACCGGGCAAGGCACTATCCGCGACACCCGCTCGTTGGCGTTATCCATCCTACGGTTGCTGCAAGAAGAAGCGGCAAAAGAGCGCACCGGTGAAGTCAGAGCGGTGGTACCGGTCGAAGTGGCCGCGTTCCTGCTTAACGAAAAACGCAGCGAAGTGCAGCAGATTGAAGTGAACAGTGGCGTACGGGTTTTGGTAATCCCCAACCCGCATATGGAAACACCCCACTTCGATGTACTGAGATTGCGCGATGATGAGGTCGAAGAGTCTGTCGTCAACAGCTTCGATATTGAAGTTGAGGTGCCCGACCCGGTGACCCTACGCGACGAGGCTGCGGCCGCTCCGGTGCCACCGCAAGCGTTGGTTCGCGGTATTCGGCCCCAGGCGCCTGCCCCCGTCAAAGAAGAGGCGACCGATACGCCAGTGGCAGCCACACCAGCACCAGCACCTGCAGCCACCGCCAACACCTCGACCGCGACGCCCGCGCCGAGCAAAGGCCTATTTACCAAAGTGTGGAGCGCGTTATTCGCACCGGTCCCGACACAGGACGACAACGACGATCAAGATACTTCGACCGCCGTTCAAACACCTGAAAGCAACACTGAAGACAATACAAATGACACCGGCCGGCGATCGGGTTCACGCCGCAATCGCCCCGCTCGATCGCGTCAGCGTGATGCAGAGAACAGTGCTGCAGACACCGAAACCGACGACGATATTAACGCGCTCGGGAACAGCGAAACCGATGACACAGATAACGACGACGAGGGACGTCCCAAGCGCCGCCGTCGTCGCGGGCGTCGCGGTGGGCAGCGTCGTAACAACGGCAGTGGCTCCGATGATCTCACCATCAATGCCGATGGTGAGGCGGACGCTGACGATACCACCGACGAGCAAGGGGACGATGATGGCGAGGCACAAGGTCCCGCCCGTCACCGGCCGGCAGAGATGAAACGGGAAGGCAAGCGTCGCCGCCGCCGAGGACCCAAACCCGAGGTAATCAACGACGACGTTGCCGCCGAGGACGTCGCCGCACAACAGGACGAAACACCTGCTGTATCGGAAGCCACTGATGTGTCATCTGCTCAAGTGGTGACAGCTGAACAGGCTACCGACCCAGAAACGGCTACCACTGACGAGGTGCCAATGACTGAAGCTGCAGACACTGAACCTGCAGACATAGCGGCTGCAGCAGACAACCTGGAGGCAGCAACGGCGAACCCTGTCAGTGCTGAGAGCAACACCGAAGAAGCTACCGACGACGAGGTGTCGGCACAAGCCGAACCCACGGCGGCAACAGCTGCAGCGACAACAGCCGCCGATCAGACATCTGCAGAACCGCTGGCCGGTGCTGATGAAGCAGTCGAAGCCAACGAGCCAGTGTCCAACGCTAGCGCGTCATCGATAGCAGAGGATCGTAGTGGGCTAACAGACCAGGGACGCGCTATCAATGACCCACGGGTTGCGGCGAAACCAGTGACTGAGATCTCGGTACGCACCGAGCAGCGCCCCCTGTTCCCGGTAGAGCAAGCACCGGCGCTGACGATGGTGCCGTCTGATGTACCCAGAGCCAGCAATGACCCCAGGGGCCCACGCACCGTTGTAGCCATTACTGATAACAGTAAAGCAGATACACACAGCGACACATCGGAAGCCAGCACTGAATCGAGCGCACCTGAAACAGTTGATCTATTCGGAGAATCGGCTGGCAATCAGGGGTAAACACAAGCACATAAGCGGTTGACGTAAGCGCCTTCCAACAAAGGCTCAAATTGGGTCCAGTTAAAGGACGAAAAGTTGGGTTTTTCAAGGCTTAACCCTTGATGAACCCGACACCACCGCTATAATGCGCGACTTGTTTCGGTAAGGCAGAAGCAAACACGGTGGGCTGGCTGAGTGGTCGAAAGCGGCGGTCTTGAAAACCGTTGAACCGAGAGGTTCCCGGGGTTCGAATCCCTGGCCCACCGCCATATCTCTAGTGTTTATGCGGCCTTCAGGGCCGCGTACACCAAAAAGTACGCCAAATAAGGATCGAAAGATCCTTTTTTACACTTTGGGTGCAGCAACACCCCCCTCAGCCAAATAATCTGCGACTTCGGCGGGCCTGTATCCTCTTGCTTTCAAGGCCTTGGCAACCTTCCTAAGCGCCTTGGCTTCATGATGGCAGAAAATCCGAGTAACTCACGGTACATTTTTAGGGGAAGCTTACGCCTACACCGGAGGTTTGGCTATATCTCTGAAGATAATGCAAGGCACTTTGCCTTTTGGGTCAGGGTTCTTCTTATAAGCCATCAATGAGTGAAATGAACCGACAGTGTCCACCTACTTCTTGGGCAAGCAATCATTCGGGGCCACAATCTCCAAGTAATAGGTCCCGGGTAGACCGTTTGATTCTGGATTAAAGTATCCAACAGTGATATCTCCGCTCGCAGCTTTGACGTATCCCGTATCTAATCCCGCACCGTCAGCGCCGTAATACAGTATACTTTCAATGCACTCGTGGGCACCAATGCCTTCGCCTTCTAAAATATAATATACACCGAATTCATAGCTGCGCCCCTCGTAGGTGAACGGGAGACAAGTGTATATATCTGACATTGGGCTCCTGTGCGTACCCAAAATAATAGCTCCAGCCTCGTTACGCAGTGTGAGGTCATAGGATGCTTCAAATGGAAACCTAATTGGGGTTGCGCCACCGGGGCAACTCACCGGTAACTCAATATCAACGGCATTTGGGTCGCTTGGTGCGGCCTCATTTGTTCGCTGAAACCTACCCTCCGACCGAAATGCACCCAGTGCATTAACTAAACTCTCATGAAAATCATACTCTACAGAACGGATTTCAGTCCCACTATCATTATCAATAACATGGTTGGTGTTCATAAAACTGGAATAGCTGGCTTGCTCGTAATAATAGAGCTTAGTCCAAGTACGGCCGTCACCCAGATCAACTTGCTCAATATAACTGTAATGACTGGATGGATCATTCAGCTCTTGGATTTGACCCTGAAGGTATTCAAAATTGTCGTTCACCTGCCCCGCCTTTGCTGGCGTATTCTCTTGGAATGTGTGAGGGACCTCACTGCACAATACTGGCGGGTACACGCCAGTAATAAGGACAACTACTGCCCGTATCCATCTCATGTACTGACTCCGGTTGTATTTCGATAACGCCCGCACACTAGCAGTAGAAGAACGCAATGTAACCCCCCGCCTGTAGTGGTCAAACAATCATGGACACCAAATTAATACCAGAACCTCTGTAATCCCCCCGAAAATCCAGAACGGCTATTTGTAGAAAATTCTTGTAAGATGAACCAAAGGGGTTTTCTATGGTAACGGTCCGATGATCACACCTTGGCAGCAGGTAGCCAGTTATGCGGCAGCAAAGAAGTGGACTATGCCGATACGCAACTGGAAACCCGCACTGAACCGCTCTATGATCGACTTCGGCGATAGGTTGGCCGATTATCAATGAGCAACTGGCGTGAGCGGTTACACAGCATTATTTACAGGGTCTGAAGGAGCAATGCCTGTGGCTCCACAACTTCGACAGCCTCGAAGAGGCTAAACAGGCACTAAAAGCTTGGTTCAGTTATTACAATGAACACCGACCGCGCCAAGCTTTGAAGATGAAAACGCCGCGGCACGTTTACCAAATAGCTGCTTAACTGTGCAGTTTTAGCTGGGTCATTACATGCCGTCTCACCTGCCTCGCCTGCTGTACCATCACGAAAATAGTGTGTATCGTTTGCAGAGTACAAGCTCTCTGTAAAAGTTGGCAGTGAGAGCCCGCTTGTGTTCACTCTGCGCGCCTAATGATTTCGAAGGACATTCACAGTGACACACCTGCTCGTATCGATATCACTTTTCGCAGCATCTTTAGTCTCAGCTCAAGATCTCCACACGTTCTCAAACGGAGACGTGGCTGATGCTGAAAAAATAAACCAAAACTTCGAGTTACTGTCTGCTGAGATCAATCGTTTGGGAGAGCAAAAGCTGGCTTATTCCAATTATTGGGAAGCGAAGAAGGTTTCAGTCGATTGCACAAGTAATCCCGAGGAGTTCGATGCTGCGTGGGGGGCTAACCTTCACCTGACAAGGGTCCGTTTTGAACTTCTAGGCACTTGTGAGTCATCACAAGATTTATACATACGCAGTCGTTCAGTGTATCTCGGCGGGGTGCTGGATGAATCGGGTGCATGTTTGCAGCGTGCGCGTTTGTACCAACCCTCGGATACACAGACCAAGCTTATTGCAGATGCAAATGCGGCAATGGAACTCGGATGCATTGATCTCGGAAGCGAGAATAGTGCAACCAGTTTAAATTCATACTCCAATAGTTATATACGCATGAACCCGAATCTTACGGTTCGTAGCTCCGATGGCGCCCTCGCGGTTGTCGGAGGAAATAGCTTGCTGTTAGACGCTGGAAGTAACCCCATCAGTGCTCTTTATGTGTACGGCGGATCTGTTGCTAGGTTTTCTCGCGCCCCAAGACTGAAAAATATCAATGCCTACCAGTCCGACATCGAATTCGACGCAGTGTTTGCGTCAGGTTTGAGTGTGCAGCTACATGTTGGAAGCTCTTTCAATTGCACAGCCTGCGAGGGAGAGCTGACTGCCATTAAAGCTGTATCGGGCGCTACAGCGTTGTTTGATGTGGCCGATAGCACCAGCTCTGATCCGCTGGTGATTAACAAAATTACGTCGGACGAGGACGGGCTAGGAAATATCCACTTCAGGGATGTGAACAATTTTGATGTATCCCCAACCGGCGACATTAGCGGTTCATTCAAGATCTCCCAAATAATACGAGACAATGCTTATCTAAGATTGACTCACACCCAAGACTCAGACAACGCAAGCCCAGGTGACGAAAGCAGCCCTAAAGCGGGAATCTCGCTCCGGCTGCTTGGAAGAACGCCAGCGCTACCACAAAACTTCAACAAGTCCGCAGCGGGGATGGTCGCTTACCACGCACCATCGTCCACGGCGTTTTTGGTCAACGCAGATTCAAACGCGGTCGACATCTTCTCTCTGATAGCCCCGTCGTTACCCATCCGCACACGAACACTGAATATTGCGCAAGATGTTGAATCCAGTATGGCCGCACTTAGCGTCGGTGATCTAGGCGCTATAAGCAGTGTCGATGTTTTCGGTGATATTCTCGTGGTAGCTATCAGAGCGGCTATCAACCAAGACAATGGTTACATCGTCTTTTACAGAGCAGACGGCACTTATATATCGGCGGTTGAAGTGGGCGCAGCGCCAAATAATGTCGGCTTTAGCCCCAACGGAATGTACGCAGTGGTCGCCAATGGAGGAGAGCCTAGTGATGACTATAGCATAGACCCAGAGGGGAGCGTCTCTATAGTCAACATGGCTGGCGGTGTGAACACACCCGTAGCAGTAACTGCTGATTTCAGAGCGTTCAACGCAGGCGGCAACAAAATATTCACTGGTCCCATTCGTATTTCAGCTAAATCGGCAAGCATTGCCCAAGACATCGAGCCTGAATTCATAGCATTTTCATCCGATAGCTCAACCGCTTTCGTTACGCTACAAGAGAACAACGCCGTTGCCACAGTCGATTTGGTCAATGCTGAAGTGAGAGATGTAGTCGGGTTCGGCTTCAAGAATCATGCCCTTCCCGGCAACGATATCGACGTGAGCAACAGGGACAACGGCGTTAACCTACTAAATTGGCCGATTTATGGCGCTTACATGCCAGATGGCTTAGATGCCTACGAGGTCAACGGCATCACTTATTTGGTGACTGCCAATGAGGGCGATGGCCGGCGATACATTACGGATGCGGCTGATGAGGCTGATTGTGTAAACCAAGGTGGCTTTTTATTCGATGCTTCATGGTGCTGGCATTATTCGGACGAAATACGCGTTAAAGATCTTGACCCGAGTCAGTTCACACCTAGCCTGATAACGCGACTTGGTGGAGATTTCCAGGATCAGGATAAGCTGGGCCGCTTGAAAATTATTACTAATTTGGGCCTAGTCGATGCGGCGGCCTGTGCCACCATGGCCACCACAGGTCAGCCCCTCACTTTCCCTGATGAGACACCCATCGCCGATTGTGTTTACGAAAACCTTTACTCTTTTGGAGCACGGTCCTTTACCATCTGGGACACAAACACAGGCCGCCCTGTCTACGATAGTGGTAGTGATTTTGAGGTCATCACAGCTCGGCAATTAGGAGAGTCGTTTAATGCCAGTAACGACAACAATGCTGGTGATGATCGATCGGATGACAAGGGACCCGAGCCCGAGGCTATCGAGATTGCCGAGATTGGTGATAACACTTACGCGTTTATCGGCTTAGAGCGTGTCGGCGGTGTGATGGTGTACAACATCAGCAATCCGCAGGCGGCCCAGTTTGTGCAGTACATCAACCCCCGTGACTTCAGCCTCGATGCGGAAGCTGATGTGGAAACAGTGGGCGATTTAGGCCCTGAAAGCATTGTCTTTGTCTCGGCTGAAGACAGCCCCAACGGTCAAATGCTGCTGCTGGTCAGTAACGAGGTGTCGGGCACACTCACAGTCTACTCGGTCAATGCACTCTGAAACGTGGGCCTGCCTACAGCAAAACCGCTCAGGGTGGCGACGATACATCTCTTCCAGCGCCGATGCTCACACTTCGCAGCACACCAGACCGAACCTTGGCTAGGGCTTCTTTTGCGCGCTGTGACTCGCCAAAGCGGATGCTTCTGACCTTATCCCCAAATTAACACCACTGCCTCGATGAGATGTTCGTTAAGCCGCCCTCTTTGCGTAGGCGGCAGGTGTCACGTAATTCAGTGAGCTATGCGGTCGCTCGGTGTTGTAGTGGTGTCTCCAGTCATCGATGATTTGACGAGCCTCGTCGATCGTTCTGAACCAGTGCTGATTCAAACACTCGAGCCGAAAGCGGCCGTTTAAACTCTCAACAAACGCGTTTTGCGTCGGCTTACCAGGCTGAATGAATCCAAGCCTCACACCCGATTCCTTTTGCCAAAAGAACATCGCCTTGCTGGTGAACTCCGTTCCGTTGTCACAAGTTATCTGATCAGGCGCAGACCTCTGCTCGATCAGGTGGTCCAAGAAACGCGCAACTTGATGTCCGCTAATTGAATATGAGACCAACTGACCAACCAGCTCTTTCGAATAATCGTCCTTTACATTCAAAACACGGAACCTTCGTCCGTTGCTCAACTGGTCAGAAACAAAGTCCATTGACCACCGGATATCAGTACCGAGCGGGACCACTAACGGCATCCTCGGTCGCTTGAGCTTGTTCTTACGCCGATTCTTCAGCTGTAGCTTCTCTTCAGCGTAAATCCGATATGTGTGCTTTCTGTTGACCACTAACTGCTCGGATTTGAGCATGCCATGTAGCATCGGATATCCGAGACCATTGTGCTTACTTGCAAGCTCGATCAAACGACGTCTCAACTCGGTATCTCGCGGCTTCGCTGGCTTATACATGAATGCGGTTCGGCTAACGCCCGATAAATGACACGCTCGTCGCTCACTCAAGCCGCGTGCTTGGATGAGGTGCGCAGCAACGCGCTTACGAGCCGCGGGCGTTACCACTTTTTTGAGATCACGTCCTTCATGGCATCAACCTCGAGTAGCTTCTCCGCCAGGAGCTTCTTGAGCTTATTGTTCTCTGCCTCCAAATCTTTGAGGCGCTTGGCCTCGTTGACCTCAAGGCCACCGTATTTGCTCCTCCAGTTATAGAAGGTGCCCGTCGAGATGCTGAACTGGCGGCAAATATCGTCGACTTTGGCGCCTGCTTCGTACTCCTTGATCGCCTTGATGATCTGCTCTTCGGTGTATCGCTTCTTCATTTTGAGATCTCCATTCCCGTAGGGTAGTTGGAAATCTCATCAAGGTCATGGGTCTAAATCTGGGTACAAGGTCACGCCTGCGCAAAATACGCTGAGGCCTTGCGCAGGATCTCATTGGCGCGACGAAGCTCCTTGAGCTCGCGCTCCATGGCCTTCATCCGCTCCCTATCGCAGGTGGTCACGCCGTCAACGCGCCCCTCATCAACCTCTGCCTGCTTGACCCAAGTCCGCAGAGTCTGTGGCGTGCAGCCAATCTTCGGGGCAATGGCCTCAATGCAGGCCCATTGGGAGTTGTGTTCTCGTTCTTGGTCAAAAACCAAGCGAACGGCCCGTTCACGCACCTCGGGCGGAAAGCGTTTTGTACTCGTCATGGAGATATCCTCTCAAGAAAAGAGGTCTCCTGAATAACCGGGGCGATTCAGTTATGCGTTATCCCTGGCCCACCGCCATATCCGCAAAAGAGCACCCCTTGTGGGTGCTTTTTTGTGGGTATGGTTTTTAGGAGCTCTCGCATACACTGTCGACGTATTCACGGGACAGCACAACATGAACGACATCTTCG
>CAJXNM010000020.1 GCA_913057135.1 uncultured Halieaceae bacterium | reverse complement strand
CAGGCCCACGGCGTCGCGCACTTGTGCCAACAGATCGGCGGCTCTGGGACGTAACCTCTGGGCACCAGCCTGTAGTACCTCTTCCAACTGCTGGGGATTTGCCATCAGATCGTTGTAGCGATCCCGGGCCGGCGCTAGCACCTCGTCGATTTTGTGGAACAGTTGTTTCTTGGCATCGCCCCAGCCAATGCCCTCTGCGAACGCTTGGCGCATTTGGGCACGCTCTTCAGCATCGGCAAAGGCGCACCAAATCTGAAACACCGTTGCGGTGTCGGGGTCTTTCGGCTCTCCGGGCTCCAACAAGTTCGTTTTGATCTTGTTAATACCCTTCTGCAGTTGTTTTGCCGTACCAAACAGTGGAATGGTATTGCCGTAACTCTTGCTCATTTTACGACCGTCGAGCCCTTGTAGCACCGCCACATGATCGTCAACCACCGCCTCTGGCAAGGTGAACAAGGGTGCAAAGTTATGGTTGAAGCGCTGGGCGATATCCCGGGCCATTTCCACGTGCTGAATCTGATCGCGTCCCACGGGCACTTCGTGGGCGTTAAAAATGAGGATATCGGCGGCCATCAGTACCGGGTAGGAAAACAGCCCCATGGTAATGGCAAAATCCGGATCCTCACCGGCCTCTTCGTTGGCCTGCACGGCCGCTTTGTAGGCGTGAGCCCGATTCATGAGGCCTTTAGCGGCATTGCAGGTAAGAATCCAGCAAAGCTCGGTGATCTCTGGAATATCGGACTGACGATAAAAGTGTGCCTGACTAGGATCTAGGCCCAAGGCCAGCCACGTGGCGGCGATTTCACGACTCGATTGCGCCACCTGCTCTGGATCGTGGCATTTGATCAACGCATGGTAATCGGCCAAAAACAGGTAGGCATCGGTATCCTCTTGCTGCGACGCTGCAATCGCCGGGCGAATAGCGCCCACATAGTTGCCGAGGTGGGGGGTGCCGGTGGTCGTAATACCGGTCAATACACGCTTAGTGGTCATGCCTGGCCTCCGCTTAAGCGAGTCGGTTGTAAAAGCCCGTTAAGAGCGCTTCAAGATAGTTCGGATCGCGACTACCCGCGAGTTCACGCACAGAATGCATGGCCAGGGTCGGTACACCTAGGTCGATGGTTTCAATGCCCGTTTCGGCAGCGGTGATGGGGCCTATGGTACTGCCGCAGCCCAAATCGGTACGCACCACGAAGGTTTGTACCGGCACATCGGCGCGCTCCGCCAGTAAACGCAGCAGGGCAGCTCCCTTACCCGAGGTGGCGTAGCGCTGATTTCGGTTAATTTTGATGACCGGCCCCCCGTTGAGTAAAGGACCGTGGTTATCATCGTGGCGATCACTGAAATTAGGATGCACCGCATGGGCGTTGTCGACCGACAGCAACCTGGCGTTTGCACGCAGCTGACGCCCTTGCGCATCGCTATCGACCAGGCTGTCTAGCACCTCAGTCAACATGGGGCCTTGAGCACCAACCGCCGATGCACTGCCGACCTCCTCGTGATCATTGCACACCAAGAGACTCCACTGGTTTGCATCGGCTGCCAACAGTGAGCGTAAGCCCGCGTGGCAGCTCAACAGATTATCCAGTCGGGCCGAGGCGATAAAATCCCCCTCTAAGCCAATGACAGCCGGCGCTTGGCTGTCGTAGAGGGACATTTCAAAATCGAGTACGCGCACCTCCTCGTACTCCGGATATTGGGCCCGAACCTGGGCAGCTAGCAGGGCGGGAAAACTGAAGTGCCGGCCGCTGTCGCCATCGTTTTCAACCGTGAGCAGCACCGGCAGGATATCCTTTTGAGGATTCACGCTGCGTCCGTTGTTGGCCTCCCGATCGAGGTGAATGGCCAAACTGGGCACCACGGCAACCGGACGACGGAAGTCGATAAGGCGGGAGCAGAGCTGACCGTGTTCGTCGACAAAGTTGACACGTCCCGCCAACGACAGATCACGATCGAACCAAGGGTTGAGTAGGGCCCCCCCGTAAACATCGACCGCCAATTGCACGACCCCGTGACGCTGCTTGATGGGATTGGGCTTGACCGACAGATTGGGGCTATCGGTGTGGGCGCCAACCAGTCGTAAGCCCGCCTCCACCGGTTGCTCACCGACCCGAAAGGCAATCAACGAGCTGTCATTGCGGGTCAAAAAATACCCCCGCCCCGGCACAAGCCCAGCGCGGTCAACCGTATCGACCGCCACAAAACCCGCGGCTTGCAGCCGCTGGGACAGCGCGGTCACCGCGTGAAAGGGGGTCGTTGCCTCGGATAAAAAACCCAAAAGATCTTCAATACAATCAGACATTTATGATCCAAACATAATAACTAACACTAAGACCAAGCCCAAGGTTAAGCGATACCAAACAAAGGGCATCATGCCGATGCGCCCCAGTAGACCAATGAACAACGCGATAGTGGCATAGGCACTGAGGGCTGACACCAGCATGGCCGCCAACATCTGCGCCACGGGTACCCGGGTGAAACCTTCAGCCATGGCATCTAGCCCCAGAAAGAGCATGGCACCGGCGATAATCGGCATCGACATCAAGAACGAAAAACGCGCCGCTGTGGCACTGGAATACCCCAGAAACAAGGCCGCGGTTATGGTCACACCCGACCGCGACACACCCGGAATCAAGGCCAGCATTTGAGCGCAGCCGATGATCAGCGCGCCGGACCACGTCACCGTTTGCTGGGCCTCTGCGGGTACCTGCTGGGCCCGGCGACTTGACCAACCTAACAGCAAACCGAACGCAATAGTGGTGGCTGCGATGACCCCTAACCCCCTTAAGTGCTGCTCTATGGTGTCGCTAAGCAGCACACCTGCCACGACCGCAGGCACAGTGGCCACAGCCAGGCGCCACAGCTCACCACCGGCGCCCTCATCGGTTGCCAGTGGGTGGTAGATGTCCCCGAGTAAAACCCACAGATCACGACGAAAATACACCATCACCGCGACTAGCGTACCCACATGCACCGCCACATCGAATAGCAAACCCTGATCGGGCCAGCCCAAAAGTTGCGACGGTAGCACCAAGTGAGCAGAGCTGGAGATGGGCAGGAATTCACTTAAACCTTGAATGAGCGCCAGTACCAGGGTTTGCAACCAATCGGCGGTTGTCTCTGCTGCAACGGTCACGGTGTCGGCTGCTCGGCTAAGGTCTTCCAACCCACGTCTTGTTGAACATAACAGGGGATAACATCGTGAGCGGAGCCTGCGTGCTGCCAGTCGGCATGTGCCAGCGCCCACTGGGCCATGACAGCGCCTCTGGGGCGCTGCTCTGGGTATCTCTCGCGAACGGCACTTTGGGGGTTAATACGGCACCAACTGTCTTCGATAGCGGACTGATAACGACAGCCCGACCCAAGAATAACCAAGCCGTAGCATGGGTCGAGACCGGGCAAACAAAGCTGCTCAGGCACCGCCATCAGAGGGTCTGACAGGCTCTGCAACTGACCCTTGTTGTGGAGCCACAACCGGTAATAGCACTGACCAATTTGAGCGTCGGTCGTCGCCAGTATGTAGCCTTCGTAGGATGGATTTTCTGCCAGCCAAGCCCGCGCCTGGGCCTCTAGGGAGCACATGCCCAGCACCGGTCGTTCAAGGGACCAAGCCAAACCTTGAACTACACTGGCCGCAATGCGCAAGCCGGTAAAGGAGCCCGGGCCCAAACCGCAGACAAACCCCTCTATTGACGATAGGGGAGCCCCTGCCAATACCTCGTCCAGCATGGCCAGCAGATGACGATTATGGGCACGGGGTAGCACACGGTGCGCTTCAACGACCCCTTGCTCAGTCGCTAGACCCACCGTACAGGCGTCAGTGGAGGTATCAATGGCGAGAACAGCGCGCATGGGAGAAGGAAAAAGATCCGGTAAACTCAAAAGCCTATCATCCCACAGCTCAAGGAAGATGTGCAGCGTGCAGACCCTGACAGTTGGTATTTTAGCGGGCGGCAGAGGGAACCGTTTAGGTGGTCGCGATAAGGGCATGCTGGTCGTTGATGGCGAGCCCTTTATCGCACAGCTACTACACAGCGTTGATCGCAATCTCCGCGCCGTCCCCGAACTGAACTGGGTCGAGACAGTAATCAACTGTCCTCGCAACAGCGCATTTTACAGGCACTACGCCAACCGCCTGGTGTGCGATAGACAGTTGCATGGGGGGCCTGGCGCGGGCATAGCTGCACTGCTAGCCGCCTGCACCACAGACTGGCTACTGGTCTTGGCCTGTGATCATCCGCACCTGCCTGTTGAGAGCATCGACAAGCTGTGGAGGGCCACGGTAGTTGGGTTTCGAGGGCCTGGCCCCGGGGGTAACCCGGGCGCTGGTAGCTACGCTACTGACCAGGGTCGTCATACCCCATGCATGTTGATCAATGCAGCGAGGGTAGTGGCGGATACGTCACAGCCCAGCCTGTTGCAGACTATTGAAAACCTAGGATTAACAGCCGTAGACATTCCCGGTTCAGGAGTCGATGTGGACACCCCCATCGATCTCACTGAACTAGGCCGCTAGTGGCCTTGAAAAGGCCAAGCAATGACCCCGCACGGAGTCGCGCAGGAATAAACGGGCGTTAACCTAATAAGGTACGAATACGTCCGGTGATCTCATCGACCGAGCCGACACCCGCAACCCGGTGATAGCTAGGACCTTCGAGTGCTTGGTAGAACGACACCAAGGGTTGTGTTTGCTGCTGGTAGACCTCAAGGCGCTTGCGCACCGTATCTTCCTTGTCGTCATCCCGTTGAATCAAGGGCTCACCGGTTTCGTCATCCAGCCCCTCTTGCTTTGGCGGATTGTGGCTGACGTGGTACACGCGTCCACTACCGGGGTGTACTCGGCGACCACTCAAGCGCGCCACAATCTCTTCATCGTCCACGTCGATCTCGATGACATGATCAATATCGATGCCCTCGGCCACCATTGCCTCGGCTTGAGGGATGGTGCGAGGAAAACCATCGAATAAACAACCGTTGACACAATCCGGCTGAGTGATGCGATCTTTGACAAGACCAATGATGATGTCGTCAGAGACCAAACCGCCCGCATCCATAATGGCTTTGGCCTGTTTACCAAGCTCGGTGCCGGCGGCAACGGCTGCTCGTAGCATGTCGCCGGTTGAAATCTGTGGAATGTCAAAATGGTCGCAGAGGAACTTGGCTTGGGTTCCCTTACCGGCACCCGGTGCACCGAGAAGAATTATTCGCATGGAGAGCTTCCTTGAAAGTGACGTGCAGCACATCGTGCGATGTGACCTGTGATGTAAAACTACACAGGCTGCCACGGCGTGACAAGCGCTATTGCGACGCCTTCGCCTGCTCCCAGCGCGCTTGTAGCTGTTTGGTTGACTCACTAGCCAGGTCACTAGCTTCATCAAGCGCAGCCTGCTCCATGGCCGTAAAACGCGTTTCAAACTTGGTATTTGCGTATCGTAGCGCCGTTTCGGCATCGAGGCCTAGGTGACGTCCAAGGTTAACCGCACTGAACAGAACATCGCCAAATTCATCGCTGATATGTCCGTCATTGCCAGCGGCGAGGGCGTCACGTAACTCACCAATTTCCCCCTCTAGGTTAGCGAGTACATCATCGAGGGCTGTCCAATCAAAGCCAACGGTGGCTGCTCGTTTCTGCAATTTCTGCGCCCGCTGTAACGCCGGCAGGGTCACCGGAATATCATCCAAAACACCGTGACGGGCCTTTCCCGCGCGCTCCTCGCGTTTTATGGCCTCCCAATTGGCCTTAACCTCGGCTGGGCTGATAGCGGCGTTGAGCCGGCCTTCAATAGCACCCTCGGCGAATACGTGGGGATGGCGACGAATCAACTTTTGAACCAGGGTGTCGACGACCGTATGAAAATCGAATGCCCCCTGCTCGCTGCCGAGCTGACTGTAAAAAATCACCTGGAACAGCACATCACCCAACTCTTCGGCAATGTGTGGCAGATCATCCCGCTCAATAGCATCAGCTAGCTCGTAACACTCCTCGATGGTCGAGGGCACAATACTGCGGAAATCCTGTTGCAAATCCCACGGACAGCCGTCCTCAGGATCCCGCAGGCGCGCCATAACACGCATTAAATCAGCCAGCGTGTAAGGGGTATGGGCATCGGCTGATGGGGATTTATCGGTCATGACGCTATCACTCGCTGTGCACTGATGACGTTATCGAGTTGTCCCAACTTACCCAATACACGGGCCAAAGCCTCGATAGAATCCACTTCACAGCGAACCTGCATGTGCGCGGTGTTGTCACTGCGGTCACTGTAAGTATTGATGGCAGTCACGTTAACCCGTGCTTGCGCCATGACGCCGGTCACATCCGCCAGTAGCCCCTGACGGTCGTAGGCATGGACAGCAATATCCACCTCGAAGCGCTGCTCATCAACACCACCCCAGGATACCGCTATGATGCGCTCGGGGGATTCCTCGTGCAGAGATAGCAGTCGGGAACAGTCGGCTCGATGAACACTGACACCCCGAGAACGGGTGATATAACCCTCGATACGATCCCCGGGTACGGGCATGCAACAGCGCGCATAGTGACTCAGCATATTGCCGACACCGTCGATCTGAATAGCGCCGCTATGGGGATGACGCGAGGGCGCCACCAGCCGTAACGAATGATCAGGGGTTGTACCCGTAACCGCTTGTGCTGCTCTCAGCAACTGCCCCGCGGTCAAATCGCCGGCGCCAATGGCCGCGAATAAATCGTCTACCGTTGGCTGTCCTAGCTGACGCGCTATCGCTTTGTAATCGAGGGACGTTAGCGCGAGCCGAGCACATTCCCGATCGACCAGCGCGCGCCCCGCGGCGATGTTGTCATCACGGGTCTGGGCTTTAAACCATTGTTGAACGCTGGCGCGAGCCCTGTTTGTGCGTAAATAGCCCGAACCGCTGAGTAACCAATCCCGCCGTGGACGCGGTTCATTACCGGTTAATATCTCGACCCGCTCGCCGGTATTAAGACAGTAGGTTAAGGGCACAATGGCGCCGTTTACCTTGGCGCCTCGGCAGCGATGACCCACTTCTGTATGTACGTGGTAGGCGAAATCAAGGGGGGTGGCCCCGTGGATTAAACTGACCACATCACCTTTGGGGGTAAACACATAAACGCGATCTTGGGCCGAATCGAAACTGAACTGCTCAGCCACCTCACCGTCATCACCAACGGTCTCATGCCACTCGAGCACCTGCCGTAACCACGCCAATTTTTCTTCGTAGGTATCGCGCGCCTGTTGGCTGACGCTGTCGCTGCCCTTGTAGCGCCAGTGCGCACAAACACCCAGCTCTGCCTCTTCATGCATGGTATGGGTGCGGATCTGCACTTCGAGTATTTTGCCCTCGGGACCGATCACCGCGGTGTGCAACGACCGGTAACCGTTGTCCTTGGGGTTGGCGATATAGTCATCGAACTCGTTGGGAATATTGCGCCATATGCCGTGCACAATACCTAGGGTGTGATAGCAGTCTTGAACCGTATCAACCAGAATACGCAGAGCCCTAATATCGTGCACCTGTGAGAATCCGATGCCCTTGCGCTGCATCTTTCGCCAAATGCTGTAAATATGTTTTGCGCGACCCGATATTTCGAAAACCAACCCCGCATCGGACAATGCTCGCGTCAATTCACTGCGAACCCGCTCAATAAAATCGTCGCGCTCCAAACGCCGTCCATCGAGCAGTTTGGCGATGCGGCGATAAGCGTCTTCGTGGGTGTAACGAAAAGACAGGTCCTCAAGTTCCCACTTTAGGTGACCGATACCTAAGCGGTGTGCCAGTGGCGCATACACATTGAAGACTTCCCCAGCAATGCGCTGACGCTGTTCCTGGCTGGCTGTTTTCAACACCCGCATCGCCACGGTGCGCTCGGCAAGCTTAATCAATGCCACACGCACGTCATCAACCATGGCAATTAACATACGTCGTATGTTGACGTTGGGCGTGGCCGATTGTCCCAGCACGGGTGCATCACTGGCACCTGTCAGTTCACTCACTGCGGCCATCCGCAAGACACCGTCAATCAGCGTGCCAACACTGTCGCCATAGCGCTTGGTCACCGCCTCGACCGTCATGCGTTGCTCTCGAACGGGGCGATAAATCAAGCCGGCAATAAGCACATCAGGGGTTAGCCGCAACTCGGCCAGTATGTGCAGAATCTCGAGCCCCACCATGAGCGGATCGGACCGTCCAGCCCAATCAGCGGTGGGTGTCACAAGCTCATCATCGAGGCCTTGAACATCTGCAATGACCTCCTGCAAACGTTCAATTTCGGCATCTTCAAGGGATAAGGGCAACGCCTCAAGCCACTCGCGCAAAGCGGGGCTACTGAGTGTGTCGGTATCCGGTAGCTGGCGTACCTGTACCATTCGGTCGTGCCCCCTAGTGGTCGGCGTCCGCGTAAACGCCAGTCGACAAGTAGCGGTCGCCTCTATCGCAGACGATAGCGACGATAGTGGCATGCTCAAGCTCGCGGCTGAGCTGTAATGCGGCGCTAATCGAGCCCCCCGAGGACACTCCCGCAAAAATCCCCTCCTCTCGCGCTAACCGACGCATGGTCTGCTCCGATTCACGCTGGGAAATATCAATCACCCGATCGACACGGGCGGCGTCGTAAATAGAGGGCAGGTATTCGGTTGGCCAGCGTCGGATGCCGGGAATTTGTGAGCCATCCTCGGGCTGCAAACCAATAATTTGTATCGCTGGGTTCATCTGCTTGAGATACGCCGAGGTGCCCATGATGGTGCCAGTGGTACCCATCGAACTCACAAAATGGGTGATTCTGCCCCGGGTCTGACGCCAGATCTCGGGGCCGGTGCCCTTGTAATGGGCCAAGGGGTTGTCGGTGTTGGCAAACTGATTCAGCACTTTGCCTTCACCGCGATCGGCCATAGCGAGGGCTAAATCTCTAGCGCCCTCCATACCCTGCTCGGAGGTCACTTCAATCAGCTCAGCCCCATACGCAGCCATTGCCCACTTGCGCTCGCTGCTCATATGAGCGGGCATGATTAACACCATACGATAACCGCGAATCGCCGCCGCCATCGCGAGGGCGATCCCTGTGTTACCACTGGTGGCTTCGATGAGTGTATCCCCAGGCGCAATGTCACCCCGGGCCTCGGCCTCGGCAATCATGCTCATCGCGGGACGATCTTTTACCGAGCCTGCAGGGTTGTTGCCCTCTAGCTTGGCAAGGATCGTGTTGCTGGTCTGGCCTGGCATTCGCTGCAACCGCACCAAGGGTGTCTCGCCTATAACACTCTCAATAGTCGGGTAGTCGATGCTGCTGGCGGTTGTGGAGCTATCGGTCATCGGCAGGATTCCTGCTGTAAAGAGTCCGCTGTCGGCGGCTCTGCTGTGAAAGTTCCGCTATCGGTCGTGAGCTTGATAACGCGAGTGCCTGTTGGCTGAGCCCGTCGAGCCGATAGTGTACGCCTGATCTGTCTGCGCTTCAGCCGTGTCCTTAATCTCAACTGACAACGGCAAACGCCACCACGTAATCGCGCTCGTCAGATAACGATAGCAATACCTGCGATCCGCCCAGCACCTGCAGTCGCTCCCGTGCAGCGCCGTGCAGGGTGACCGCGGGGCGTCCCAATGTATCGCGATGAATGCGAACATCATGCCAACCGATACCCTGCCGAAAGCCTGTGCCCAATGCCTTTACCACCGCTTCCTTCGCTGCAAACGCCTTGCCCAATGCGTGAGCATCTGTGCCGTCGATGCGCTCACGCTCCTCGGGGGATAGCACGCGCTGAGCCAGTCTCACGCCCGTGCGCTCGAGTGCGGTGGCCATGCGTTCAACCGATAAAATATCGGTGCCAATACCAATCATTCAGCGATCTCCCTGTACTGACGCGCCAACTCTCGAGCGCGCAAGGGTCGATCCCCCAACAGCACAGCCAGTGCCGCTCGGGTCACCCCCTTTAACGCCCGACGACAGGTCTGGTTTAGCACCGCCGTATCGTTCAACCAGTGGTCGATAACATGCAACTGGCCACCGGAGTAGCGCCCCCCACCCTCATCATTAGATCCCGCCTCACTAAACACACAGCGCTGAAAACCCACAGCGGGGTCGAAGGTGTAAAGATACTGCGATTCAATAGCATCACCGTCACCATCGCGATCGAATGCCAGCGCGTAACCGAGCGAGCTCAGTAGCGATAACTCAAAGCGCCGCAGCGCTTCCTCCCCTGCCACAGGAAGACCCGAAGCACCCGTGTCCGCGTCGAGGCCCGCACTCGCCAATCCCTCGAGGGCAGCACCGTACTGGGCAAATAGGGATGGCTGCCCATCAAAGCGCGGTAGCACCCGGATCAGCAACTCATTGAGATACAAGCCTGACAGCAATTGCAGTCCGGATAAGTTCAAACGGGGCCCGGCGCTTTCGAGTTGTTGCAATGATTTCAGTTCGGCGCGGCCCCTGACCGCGACCAGCAGCGGGCTGAACGGTTGCAGTAAGGCCAGCACACTGCCGCCATGGGCTTTGCGACGAGTACCGCGCACGACCGCTGAAAACCGCCCCGTGTTGAGACCCAGTAACTCGATGAGCAAGCCGTTGTCACCGTAGCTTCGGCGATGCAACACCCAGGCGGGTTCAAGCCCCTCGGCCATGGTGCATCAACGGTCTTCGTAGCCAAGGGAACGCAGCGCTCGGTCATCGTCCGACCAGCCCGATTTCACTTTGACCCACAGTTTCAACATGACCTTGCTGTCGAAGGCCTGCTCCATATCTTTACGGGCATCGGTGCCGATGGCGCGCAGGCGTGCGCCCTTATCACCAATCACAATTTTCTTCTGACCGTCCCGCTCGACATATATTAGGGCATCAATGTGCAGCACCCTGCCCTCTTGACGGAAACCCTCGATCTCAACCGCTGTACTATAGGGCAACTCATCCCCTAGCTGTCGGACGATTTTCTCGCGGATAAATTCAGCGGCCAAAAAGCGCTCGGTGCGGTCGGTTATCTGATCATCGGGGAAAAAATGCGGGCCCTCGGGCAAATGACCACGAATGTACTGTCGCAGTTGCTCTAAGTTATTGGCTCGCAGGGCCGAAATGGGGATGACCGCGTCGTATCGATCCTGAGCACTTAAGGATTCCGCCCAGGGCAGCAGCACGTTGCGATCATCGAGCATATCGATTTTGTTGATCACCAACGCGACCGGTGCTTTGACCGCTTCCAAAGCCCGGGCCACCATATCGTCTTCTGGGGTCCAACGGGTTCGGTCCACCAGAAACAGAACCACATCGACATGACTCAGCACGCTACTGGCCGCCCGGTTCATAAACCGATTAATCGCTTTCGGTTGCTCCCGATGCATACCGGGGGTGTCGACGAAAATCATTTGATCGTCACCTTCAGTGACGATACCCAAAACCTGATGGCGGGTAGTTTGGGGTTTGCGCGATGTGATACTGAGCTTTTGCCTCAACAAATAGTTGAGTAGAGTTGATTTGCCCACATTGGGGCGCCCCACGATAGCGATGTAGCCGCAGCGACTTGAGTGATCACTAGTCATTGAGTTGCTCCAGAGTGCCTTTGGCGGCGTCTTGTTCTGCCTGGCGCCGGCTCTTGCCTTGCCCTACCACCGGCTCTTGCAACGGCGCCACATGACAATGGACAAAAAAGCATTGCTCGTGATCGGCACCCTGAACATCAACCAGTTGGTAAGTGGGCAGATCAAACCCTCGACCTTGGAGCCATTCCTGGAGACGGGTTTTAGCATCGCGCTCGTCACTCAGGGTTAAACCCTGGAAACTATCTGTGAACCACACCATCAGGGTATCCCGAGCTGCCGTAAACCCCGCGTCGAGGAAGATGGCCCCCACTAATGCCTCAAGGGCATCAGCCAAAATACTGCTGCGATGTCGGCCACCACCTTTGCGCTCTCCTGTACCCAAAATAAGACAGCTGCCGATATCTAGCTGGTTGGCAATTTCCGCAAGATACGAGCCGCGAACCAGCTTGGCGCGCAAGCGACTGAGCTGTCCTTCCCGCGCCTCGGGGAATTGGGTGAACAGACGCTCCGCGACCACATGGTTCACCAGTGAATCACCCAAAAACTCGAGTCGCTCGTTATTCTCTTTTGCGGCACTGCGATGGGTCAGCGCCAGCTGCAACAGGGCCTTGTCACGGAACTCGTAACCGATCCGCTGCTGTAACTGCAGCAAACGTAATTGTGGGCCAGCAGAGGTCACGGGTAATCACTACTCGTAACCGTTACCACCAGATCGTCGAACACCATGACACCATCTAGCCGCCACAATAAATGGAATCGAACTTCGTAGTTGGCATCGATAACAACGCGGCCTTTCTCACGATAGATATCAATATCATCGGCGGTAATGTCGTATACCTGGGATGTCATCAACAGCTTGCGGATACGGGTTCGCAGGTCACCCAGGGAATCACGATCTGCGTCGTACTCGGCGCCAGCGCGTGTAATGACATTGTACACCGATCGGTATTCGATATACGGTGGCACCACACGCAACAACAGTACCAGGGCACCGGCAAACAAACAGATGATCAGTGCCATACCTAAAAAGCTGAAGCCGCGCTGACCGCCTAGTCGTCGCGGGGGCTGTGCCGTTATCCGAGTTGCCATGGATTACTCAATCCAGCCCATGCGGCCAAAGCTTGGGACCGAGAAAAATGACTCCCAGTGCATCCATACCGCCACCGCTTTGCCGACAATGTCCTTCTCGGGTACCTGACCCCAAACACGGCTATCACTGGAGTTATCGCGGTTATCACCCATCATAAAGTAGTGCCCGGGTTTCACCCGAACGGCAAAATCGCGACTGGGCCGGTTAACATCAATTTGCATAAGATGGTCGTCGCCACCGATCTGTTCCTCGGCGACACGAATACCGGGCCGGGTGCCGGGCTCTGGCTCGAGCCACTCGGTGGGCGCCGGTATGCCGTTAATGGATAACTGTTTATTACGATACTCAACAACGTCTCCGGGAATCCCAATCACCCGCTTGATGTAATAAGTTTTATTTTGATGGGGCGGGAAAAACACCATGACATCACCCCGCTCGGGACTGCCCACGTCAACCACTTTGTTGCGCACTACCGGCAAGCGAATGCCATAAGTAAATTTATTCACCAAGATATAGTCGCCCACTTCAAGTGTGGGCACCATCGATGACGAGGGAATTTGAAAGGGCTCAAATAAAAACGAGCGCAAAACAAACACCGCAGCCAACACCGGAAAGAACGACCGAGAATATTCCACAATCAGCGGCTCGCTGGCACTGCCTCTTGCCGCAGTCGCAAAGGCGGCGGCGTCGCCACTGTCGGCTACCTGCCATTGGGGATACTGCTGCTTCAAGGCCGCCAGGCGCGCCCGTCGGGGTTTGGCGGCAAACAGCGTATCGAGTAGCCAAATAAGGCCGCTGCCAAACACCAAGATCACTAAAACAAGAGGAAAATCAATATTCAAAAGGCGCTCCGTTATCGGGCTCTATCCATCAACTTGCAGCACAGCGAGGAACGCTGATTGAGGAATTTCAACATTCCCCACCTGCTTCATTCGTTTTTTTCCAGCTTTCTGCTTTTCTAGCAGTTTCTTTTTACGAGTTGCATCACCGCCATAACATTTAGCGGTCACGTTTTTTCGCAGCGCTTTTACCGTTTGCCGCGCCACGATTTTACCACCGACCGCAGCCTGAATAGCCACATCAAACATTTGACGTGGAATCAGATCCTTCATTTTTTCCGTCAGTACGCGACCGCGACTTTGAACTTGATCACGGTGAACAATAACGGCCAGGGCATCAACCCGATCACCGTTAATCAGCACGTCAAGACGCGCCAATGGCGCCGCTTCAAATCGCTCAAAGCCGTAATCGAGTGACGCATAGCCACGACTCACAGATTTCAATCGATCAAAAAAGTCCAGCACTACTTCGGCCATCGGGATATCGAATATGACCTGAACTTGCTGCCCAAGATACTGCATGTCGACCTGTGCACCGCGCTTCTCGATGCACAGGGTGATGACCGACCCCAAATACTCTTGAGGCGTAAGAATGGTACAGCGGGCAATCGGCTCGCGCATTTGATCGATGTCACCCACATCCGGCAGCTTCGAGGGGTTATCGACATTGACCAGGGTGCCATCTTTTTTGAGCACTTCGTAAATAACCGTCGGCGCGGTGGTAATCAAATCGAGATCATATTCCCGCTCGAGACGCTCTTGAATAATCTCCATGTGGAGCATGCCCAAGAAACCGCAGCGGAATCCGAAACCCAATGCATCGGAGGTTTCGGGCTCGTAAAACAGCGAGGCGTCATTCAAGGTTAACTTGCCCAGCGCGTCGCGGAAGTCCTCGTAGTCATCGGACGATACCGTGAAGATCCCCGCGTATACCTGTGGCTTTGCCTTTTGAAAGCCCGGTAACGCTGGTGTATCGGGGGCATTGCTGGCGACAAGGGTGTCGCCCACCGGCGCACCTTTAATGTCTTTGATACCGGCCACCACAAACCCGACCTCGCCGGCCATGAGCGTCTTGGTCTCTGTCCGACGCGGTGTAAACACCCCAATCATATCGGCGTTGTATTGCTTCCCGGTAGAGCGCACCAGGAATTTATCACGCTTATTGAGGGTGCCCTGCTTGACACGCACGAGCGAGACGACGCCGAGGTAGGTGTCAAACCACGAGTCGATGATGAGCGCCTGCAAAGGCTTTTCCCGATCACCCTCCGGCGGCGGAATTTTCTCGATGAGATATTCCAATGCGTCTTCGATACCCATGCCGGTTTTGGCACTGACGGGGCAGGCATCGGTGGCATCAATGCCGATAATCTCTTCAATCTCGAGCTTGACCTTGTCGGGATCAGCCTGGGGCAAATCCATCTTGTTCAGTATGGGTAATACTTCCAATCCCTGTTCGATGGCGGTGTAACAGTTAGCCACCGATTGCGCCTCTACCCCTTGACCCGCATCAACCACCAATAACGCGCCTTCACAGGCCGCTAAGGACCGGGATACCTCGTAGGAGAAGTCGACATGCCCCGGCGTATCGATGAAATTCAGCTGGTACTCCTCACCGTTGCGAGCGGTGTGTCGCAAGGTGACGCTCTGAGCCTTAATCGTGATGCCCCGCTCACGCTCTAAATCCATAGAGTCGAGCACTTGCGCGGCCATCTCACGCTCGGTAAGCCCACCGCAGTGCTGAATGAAGCGATCAGCGAGGGTCGATTTACCGTGATCAATGTGGGCGATGATTGAAAAATTGCGAATGTGGCTGAGATCGGTCACTGAGGGGCCTCGTTACTACCCGCTCCCCATTGAGCAGGCACACACCGGCCCATGCCGGGGGGACTCCACGGCGTGGGCAGGGGCCGGATTCTAGCGCAGTCTAGGTCGAACTGCATGGGCAATAAGCCCGCCGAGGCGGGCTTCGATGGTTAGTCGTCCTCGGGTACTCGAACCGCCAAGAACAGGGGCCGGCCGCGGCGAATCAGTCGCACCGCAACCGATTGACCCGGGCGTAAACGCTCGAGGGCGGCGCCCATATCATCGAGATTCTGGATCGCTGAACTACCCAATCGGGTGATGATGTCACCACCCATAATGCCCGCCTCTGCGGCAGGTGATGATGGCGCCACCTCCAGCACCACAACGCCGCCAGCGAGACCCAGTTCATCCATAGTCGCAGCATCGGCGGCTTCCAGCACAAGACCCAGGGGATTCTCGGCGCGATTTGACGGGGATCGCCCCGCCACCGATGGACGATCGTCAGCATCGAGGGCACCGACCTCTACCTCGATCGTCTTTTTGTCGCCATCGCGCATGACCAGCGCATCAACTTCGGTACCCGGGGCGATCAAACCGACCACATGGGGCAGATCTGAGGACGACTCAATACGCTGACCACCAAATTCCAGGATGACATCACCGCTTAGCAGGCCCGCTTTTTCGGCGGGGCTGTCGGGGCCCACCTGTGCTATCAGGGCGCCCCGCGGGCGATCGAGGTTGAATGACTCAGCCAGATCGCGATCGACCTCCTGAATGGATACCCCAAGCCAACCGCGCACCACTTCCCCGTTTTCTCGCAATTGCTGAATCACATTGCGAACGACCATGGAGGGGATTGCGAATGACAACCCGATAGAGCCACCGGAACGGGTGAAAATTTGTGAGTTGACGCCGACCACATCACCCTCAAGATTAAATAGAGGGCCTCCTGAGTTACCGGGATTAATGGCCACATCGGTCTGCAGAAATGGCACGTAGTTCTCACCGGTTTCTGTCGGCAAGCTACGACCTTTGGCACTCACAATGCCCGCTGTGACCGAAAAATCGAGGCCGAATGGCGACCCAATCGCTAACACCCACTCGCCAACTTCAATATCACGATCGGCTGCCAAGTCGAGGGTTTCAAGCCCCTCGGCATCGACCTTGAGCAGCGCCAAATCGGACCGTGGGTCGGTACCGATCACCTCTGCGTCAAACTCCCGTCGATCGATCATGCGCACCACAACACTGGTGGCGTTCTCCACCACGTGATTGTTCGTGACAATATAACCGTCTTCAGACACCACAAAACCTGAGCCCATGTTGCGCCGGGGCCGGTTCTGAGGACCCATACGAAACTCGAAGAAACGGCGTAAATACTCCGGTAACTGCTCGATGTCCTCGTGACCGGGAACACCCTCGGCTTCCGATTCCACCAAAATTTTCACCACAGCGGGTGTCGCCTCTTCAACAATGGGGCGAAAATCGGGCAACTCTGCCCTGGCACCCAGCGCTACAAGACAGACTGTGACAGCCCAAATCCATCGGTACATGCGTTACCACTCCTGTTGTTGTAACTGGTTGATCAGTCGGCGACTGGGGGCACACTTAGGCCCGCGCGATGACCGACTGGCTAGATTTACGAACATCGGCTAATCGAGGTTCAAATTGTTCCTGACGGTGCTGTAGCAGGGGCAACCACCGGATAGCGGCGAAACCTGCGGCTAAGCCCATGACAAAACCTGCGGGTGCCCATGGCTCTGAATAGCTTTGCACCAATAGCGCGGCAACTATGCCCACCATGAGTGGCACACCGTAGACCAGCAGAGAGCCCTGCAGAACAGCCTCCTCGGGTAACTCGATGGCTACCTCATCACCCACGGCACAGTCGCGCGCGGGTACCTGTGGGCTCTCAAGTGCTCGAATGAGTCCCTTTGCGCTACCGGTACGTGCCAGTGCACCGTGGCCGCAGCCTGCTCTGGCGGCACAGCGTCCACAGGCTGAGCTGCGCACGGTCTCCACCCACACCGCGCCGTCATCGACCGCCACCACTCTCCCGGTTTCACGCAACATGGCGCTAGGGTTCTGGGTTCACGCGCCGACGAATCGCATCGGCCAATAAACGAGCGGTGGCCACAGGGACTTCACCCATCACCGTAATGAGATAGTTGTCAGCGGTACCCCGAGTGTAGGCCAGTGTGCTACCGCGCAGAACGACACCCTCGCCATCGGTCAGCGCCCTGGGTTGATCTTCAATAAAGACTGTGACCGATGCCATACCGTCGCTGGCCACCAGGAAATCAACGGGCTCGGCGCCCTCTGCAATCAGTGAAAACCCCGGGGGCAATCCCGCAAACCGGTAGCCCGCACGCCCCGGTGATGCCACCGATACGGCCACAGGCGGGGTGTCGGTCAGGGCCACATCGGCAAATTCAAAGCGCTCGAGTATTTGACCTTCTGGGGTAATCGTTACGACACGCAGCGGCACACCCGATGTCCGATCGATATCCATCAAATACCCGAGGCGCAGGGTATCCCGTGGTCGCGCCGATAAGCGCCATGTGGAGCGTCCAGCCACCACCTGATCACTTGCCTCGACTGCAAAGGAATACCACTGCTGTAACTCACACAGGCCCCTCTGGTAACCGTATGACGGCAAGACCACAGTTTGCGGCGCGGCCGACGCGGAACGATTTAGACGGGTGTATTGCACGGGACCCTGGGGACTTGCTGTATCTACCGCAACAAATTCACGGTCATTACCGTATTCGATAAGCAATGTACCCCGATAACCCACTTTTTCCCCCGCAGCCAGCATAGTGCGCAAACGACTGGCGAGTTCCGCAGGGAGACCGCAGGTGGGTGAGGCGCTGTCGAGGGCGTCTTCAGAGCCTTGAGAAGCTTGTGCGGTGATTGCGGTACTGCCGGTGGTATCAACCGACTGACCCTGCACAGTAACCGGGTAAATGGCTACCCACAAACACCCCATAAAACCGGGTAAAGCTTGGCGAAGGCGGTATAAAACAGTGCTCACTCGCAGCGCTCTCTCAAAAGTCAACGGTTGGCTAACGTGTCAATACGGGTTTCGAATCGATTGGATTTAGCGTCGATCGTCTGGCAGGCGCACATAGGGGACCAACACGTTCGGTTGGATGGTGGCCGTTGCCTCCGCGTGATGGCTGCCAAAACGCTGCATCCGCTCGCGGGCCAACTGCTCATAAACACGTGTGACACTGGAGGGCTGGGCAACGCTCTGCTGGCGCCCGGTCACGACCCCCTGATTGCTACCAAAACGAGCTTGCACGGGAGCAACCCCCTGCACGGGTACCACGCCTCCGGGTAATTGCACAGCGGGGGCGCTGCCACCGCCGGCATCATTCAAGAGGGTTTGACCACCGAAAACAACGCCCAGGGTCACCGACGCGGCCACCGCGAGGGATGCTAGCGGCCCCGCTCGCCGGCGGGTGACCGGTTCCGTTAAGGCCAATTGCACCGCATCGCTGACATCAATTGCTGGTGTGCTTCGCCCGGTGCGACGCACTGTCTGGGCCTCTTGTAAACGCTGCCAGTAATGCCGTGCATCGGGGTCAGATTCAACAGCCTTCAGGATCCGCGCCAGGTCCATATCGGACCCCTCGCCGTCCATGACCGCAGACATTGCCTCGCGAAGCGTTTCATTTACTGCCATAGCTGTCGTCTCCGTTGGGGTCATGCCAGCCCCTCCATTTGTGCCTTGACGCGGCTATCAACCGCCTCTCTAGCTCTGAAAATACGTGATCTAACCGTGCCGACAGGGCAGGCCATGACCTCTGCAATTTCCTCGTAACTGAGACCGTCGAACTCGCGCAGCACCAGCGCTGTGCGCAGTTCGTCGGGCAGACCTTCCATGGTCGCTTTCACAACGTTGGCGAGCTCCTCACCAAAATAGTGATTTTCCGGGGTGTCGCTGGTTCGCAACGAATCCCCTTCATCGAAATATTCCGCATCATCGATATCCGCATCGGCGGAGGGCCGCCGGCCTCGAGACACCAAATAATTCTTCGCAGCATTGGCTGCTATCCGATACAGCCATGTGTAAAACGCACTATCACCCCGAAACTTCGGCAACGCCCGGAACGCTTTGATAAACGCCTCTTGGGTGACATCCTCCACTTCGCTGGGATCGTTCACAAAGCGCGACACCAACGTGGCGATGCGCCCCTGATATTTCAGCACCAACAAATCGAAGGCCCGTGTGTCGCCTTTTTGCGCGCGCTTTACCAGTTGCTGATCGGTTTCCCGAGCTGTCACGTAACCGCCTTTTTACTCTGCTGCAACCCCGGGAGGCCAATCGCACTCCTACACGAACTGTTGCTAGGACTGTACTGTAGCGGCAAAGTTCCCGCGCCTGTAGCAAAACGTAAATTGTTGGGAGCACGAACCCCATCAACCCACCAAGATCTAGACCAAGACATAGAGTGCCATGACCCAACACACAGGTTTCGACGTTCTCATTATCGGCAGTGGAGCAGCTGGACTCAGCCTTGCCCTGCAATTACCCGAGCATTTTAGCTGCGCGGTACTCTCAAAGGGTGACTTGGCGTCCGGATCAACGTTCTGGGCCCAAGGGGGCATGGCTGCGGTGCTGCACGATCGGGACAGTATCGATGCTCATGTGGCAGATACCCTGCGCGCGGGCGCGGGGCTATGCCATGAACCTGCCGTGCGCTTCACCGTAAGCCAAAGCCGCTCCGTGGTCGACTGGTTGGTTGCCCAGGGGGTGGATTTTGATCGTCGCGATGACCTCCCCGATCCCGAATTTCGTGAATTTCACTTAACCATGGAAGGGGGCCACAGCCACCGCCGCATACTGCACGCCGCCGATCGCACCGGACGTGCCATCGCCGAAGTCTTGAGCGAGCGAGCAAAAACCGCCCCCAACCTTACGCTACTCACCAACTACTGCGCAGTCGACCTCATTCGACACGGCGGGCGCTGCGTAGGTGCTTACGTGCTCGATACCAAGCACCAGCGGGTTGAAGCCATGAGTGCCAGGGCGGTCGTTCTCGCCACCGGAGGCGCCAGCAAAGCCTACCTGTACACCTCGAATCCCGACGGTGCCAGCGGTGACGGCATTGCCATTGCCTGGCGCGCCGGCTGTCGCGTTGCCAATTTAGAGTTCAACCAGTTCCATCCCACCTGTTTGTACCACCCACAGGCTAAATCGTTTTTGGTAACGGAGGCTCTGCGCGGCGAGGGTGCCCACCTGATACTGCCCGACGGCGAGCGTTTCATGCAGTGTTTTGACGAGCGCGGTGAACTCGCGCCCAGAGACGTGGTCGCCAGGGCCATCGACAGTGAAATGAAACGTTTGGGCTTGGAGTGTGTTTACTTGGATATTCGGCATCGACCCGCCGATTTCATTCGGCAACACTTCCCCACCGTTTATAGCCGTTGTCTTGAGCTGGGCATTGACATCACACGGCAGCCTATCCCGGTGGTACCCGCGGCCCATTACACCTGCGGTGGCGTGGTTGTCGACCAGCACGGTGCCACCGACTTACCGGGCCTGTATGTTATTGGCGAGACCGCTTGCACCGGGCTGCACGGCGCCAATCGCATGGCCAGCAATTCCTTACTTGAGTGCTTTGTCTACGCCGCCTCTGCGGCAAAACACATTGCCGCCACCTGCCCCGAGCCCTCATCCCCGCTACCCCCCTGGGACGATAGCCAAGTGCGAAGCTCTGACGAAGACGTGGTCATTAAACACAACTGGTTGGCCTTGCGACGGCTCATGTGGGATTACGTGGGGATTGTTCGCACCGATCGACGCCTGCAATATGCCCGCGACGCGGTGGCTCTAATGCTCGATGAAATTGACGACTATTACAGCCGCTTCACGATTACTCGGCCACTACTGGAGTTACGCAACCTGGGTTTGGTCGCCTCGCTGATGATTGACTGCGCTCTAAAGCGGCGGGAGAGTCGCGGCCTGCACTACAATCAGGACCATCCCGACACCCTGATCCATGCCCACAACACGCTGCTGACACCGCCGGGCGCTAGCCAGCACCGACTCGAAACCGGTGACCGGCTTCCGGCTTACACCGATGTCACTTGAGGAGATCACCTCAAGGGTTAAGTTTTGCGCGGTTGTGGGCGCGGATGAGCGCCACGCTCGATGCCAGCTCGGGGTCATCGACAGGCTCACGCCCCATGATCCAATTCATCAGGTCTTGATCCTCGCAGGTGACTAAACGGCGAAAAATCCGCTTATCCTCCTCCGCTAAATCCCGGTAGCAAGCATCGACAAAAGGCGCCAGTAGCAAATCCAACTCTAAGAGGCCGCGCCGACTTGCCCAGCGCATGCGGTTGAAATCTTCAGACTCTGTCATCATCTCCGTACTCGGCGGTGGTCTTGGCGGCGCAAGCTATCACATCTGGTGGTGTTAAGCCGACCCGGGGCATGAGGGTAACCCGCAGTCGGCCAGAAGGAGGCAACGGTGACAGTAGGTAACGCAGACACAACAAACGGCATGGCAGAACTCGGCAGTGATGGACTGCTTGCGTTAACAGGGCCGGGGGCTGGACAGTTTTTACAAGGTCAGACCACCGCTGATTTCAGCCGCATCACCCCAATGGCGGTCATCCCGGGGGCATTTTGCGATCTCAAAGGTCGCGTGATCGCCGATTTTCTGGCGCTAACGGTGGACCCTGAACGCATTCTGCTGCGCACCGACCGGTCACTCATCCCGGTACTGATGGCGCACACACAAAAATACCTGATGTTCGCCAAAGCCGAGCTCAGCCCCCTTGACTGGGTGGTTACGGGCGCATGGGGTGATCCACTGGCAAACTTGCCGGGCGACCACGACGAATCCGCCAATACAGCCTGTGCCCACGCTCTCGACAACCACAACCACAACGACAACGACTCAGGCTTCGTGGTGTATCGCAGTCCCCAAATGGCAGGAAGAGGGATGGCAGAAATATGGTCAGCGAAGCCGCTGCGCGTCCCTACCGATGAAGACCCATCCGTTACCACCGAAGAGGCCAGCTGGCGCAGCTTGCGTATCATGGCTGGTGAAGCTCGCGTGACAGCAGCGACCAGCGGGAAGTACCTTCCTCAAGATCTCAACTATGATCTGAAGGACTGGGTGAGTTTCGATAAGGGTTGCTACATGGGGCAGGAAATCATTGCCCGCTTACATTGGCGCGGCACCCCAAAACGCCGTCTTTACACAGCCAGCGCAGCCACCACTCTCTGTCCCGATCCCGGAACGCCCCTGACACTGCAAGGGAGCGATACCACTCTGGGTAGTGTAGTGAATGCCTGTGCATGGCAAGCACGCCTATTGTTGGCCATTGAGACCACCGAGGATGGTATTGCAAGGGGATTAGAACTTCCCGATGGTACCGTGCTTGAGCCGGTGAACGAGACCTAGCCCGTTACACGGGGCTCAGCGAGGTAACCGAGGCTTAGGCGGGCAATCGCCAGTCAATGACATCACGCCCGAGCTCACTGAGGGCATGATTGGCAGCACTGAACGGGCGACAACCGAAAAAACCACGGTGGGCCGACAACGGTGATGGGTGGGGTGCCGCCAGCACCACATGGCGACGCCGACATAGGTTCGAGCCCTTGGCTTGGGCGTGCTTTCCCCACAGTAAAAACACCTTGGGCGAAGGATCGTCATTCAAGGCGTTGATGATGCGGTCGGTAAACCGCTCCCAGCCGCGTCCCGCGTGGGAACCCGCTTCACCCTGCGCCACTGTCAGCACCGTGTTGAGCAGCAAAACCCCCTGCTCTGCCCACGAACAGAGATCACCGTGGCACGGGCTCGTTAGCCCCAAGTCGGTGCTCAACTCGCGGTAAATATTGCATAATGAGGGGGGCACCGGTTGATCTCGGTTGACCGAGAAGGCCAGACCGTTGGCCTGACCGGGCCCGTGGTAAGGGTCTTGCCCTAAAATCACCACGCGGGTGTCCCGCAGCGATGTTAATCGCAGTGCCTGCAAACGCAGCGCAGGCGGCGGATACACCGACGTGCGAACCTGCTCTCGAGCTAAAAATACCCCAAGCGCCCGCATGTAAGGCTGTGAAAATTCGCCGGACAGCAAGGCTTCCCAATCCTCTTGCAGCCCCATGGGCACTAACTCGTCCACTGTTTTCCTCGATTCCCTAGCTCTTGTTCCTCGATTCGCTGGCTCTTGGGTCTATTAGCACAGTAACATGGCACCACTGGGTCAGGATAAATACGCGCTCTATGTCCAGCGACAGCAACGCCAATAATAGTGTGAACGCAATCGCAGATCCGCAGGTCGCCGCGCTGCGAGCTTCGGCCAAACGGCTACTTGAGCCGCAGTTAAACGCGGTCGTCAGCGCCATGACGGACCACATGTTTACCCTGTCATCGGGGGGCAATACCAGTCCCGACACCCGCCGGCAGTGTTTCGAGGCGTTCTCGACACTGAAAGTGCAGGGACGCGCCTTAGTCGCGGGCATGCTGAGCCACCTTGACGGGCGCTACGCCAAGCTGGTGACGAGCGGGCGGGCCTCATCAAACGCCGAAGCACCCGCGGACGGCCATTTAAATCTGATTGACCTCGAGGAATTTGAGGACAAGCTAGCCATCGACCGCATGGTCAAGGCCGGTGCTGATCGTTACTGGTTACAGCTCGAGGCCATCACCTTGCGTGTGGGTCAAATACTCGACGTGGCGCCCACCCGTATCGAGCTGCCCTTTGGGGTACGCGGACTGTGCACCGCCTATCGGGAGAGCCTCAAGCCCTTGGAATTCAGCCAAGTACTCTTGACTGAACTTGATAAAACCTTCAGCGCCAGCTTATTACCCGCACTTGGGGGTATCTATCAGCAGCTCAACAAACAGCTGGAAAATGACGGCTTATTGCCCGGGGTCGAAAAAGAGATTCAAACGGAAGGCTCTAAACTAACAGCCGCCAAATCGGCTCCGGTCTCTGGCAGCAGCGGCCAGTCCAACAACAGCAGCCAGGCGTCCAGTGCCGCTCAACCACAGTCGAGTAGCTCCCCGGCAAACACAGACAGTGGCGCCGTGGCCCACGCACGGGCGCCCTATCTCAGCGAGCTGTCCAATAACCCGGCCGAGAACCCACTCGACGACCTGGCCTCGGCCAGGCGCGGCGAGTGGGAACAAGCACCCACCATCCCCTCTGGGCCGGGAGCGCAGCGCGCCGGGCGATTTATCACGCCGAATCAACGACAGTATGCGCCCTCGACACTTGAGCAGGCGGCGGCCAATGAAGGGAGTCCCGATTTCCTGCCTGGTCGCGGTGATCAGGGTCTGCATACGCTGATCGATGCTTACACCCTCGATCGGGTACGCGCCCAATGGGGCGATAGCGGTATTGCGCCAGCGAGTGCAGAGACCTTAGCGGCCCAGGCAACCGCCATGGCCAATCAAATCGCTGCGCTGCGTAACGATGGCTTCATACCTGCCGATAATGGCCAACCCCTTGTTACCCAGCTGGGTTTCGATCAACTGGGTGCGGAGCTCGAGCCGGTTAAAGGCAGTGTCAAATTGGTCGATAATTTGTACGAGACCATGCGCGACACACTGCCTTTAAGTGACACACTGGCCTCGAGTCTCGACGCTTTAAAACTCCCGCTGGCTCAGCTTTCACTGTCTGAACCCACCTTTTACCGCAATCCAGAGCACCCGGCTCGTCAGCTCATTGAGCGCATCACCGAATTAGCTGCTCTCGCACCGCGGGGCAACACGCGTATAGAGAAGCAGATTAACGATATTTTGCACGGTGTTAACAGCAACTACGACGGTAGTCTCGACACATTCCACCGAGCGCTGGCCCAACTCACCGATCTAGCGCTAGCCATGCTGAAGCAGCAGCGCCGCGCCATCCAGCGGCAGGTTGCAGCCGAGGAAGGTAAAGAGAAACGCCAGCGCGCCATTGCCCAGGTGGAGCAAGACCTGGTGTCAGCTCTGCGAGCCACCGAATTACCCGAAGCACTGCTTGCGCTCATCGACACATTGCTGCGCGATGCCCTGGTGGTCATGGCGTTGCGCGATGACCGTACCGTGGCTTACCACGCGGTCTTGGATCGGCTCGGTGCACTCTGCCAACGTCTGCTAGAAATCGCCGCAGGGGCAGAGCCTTTGTCTGACGCTGAGGCGCAGGCAGAACTACAAGCGTTAACCGGCGCCCTCGACGACGGCGCGTTCCTGACACCCGAACAAGACCAAACCATCAGTCGCTTACGCCAGCAGCTGACCGGCGCCGAACCGGTGATTACAGCCAGTTCAACATTGGGCAAACTCGCCATTTTTGCCGAGCCCGCTTTCAGCGAACGCTTGAAATCCCTGCCGCGCTTAATGCGCTGGGTGCGACGGGCGAGGGAGCTACCCCTAAACACCTGGCTCACCGATCAACTGCCGGAGGGTCGCCAGCGCAGCATTCAGTTAATCTGGCGCAATGACGATGGCACACGCTTCGCATTCACCAATGAACAAGGCCAGAAAGTCCGCGACTTGAACGTTGTCGAACTGGCCCGTTGGTTGGGCAGCACACTGCGACCGCTGACACCCTCAGAGCAGCTACCCATCATTGAACGCTCGGTGTTTACCACCCTGGAACGCCGTCAGGCGGACTTGGCGTCCATGGTGACACCCCCAACCAACACCGAGCTCGGGCGCGGGCAGTTAGTGGATTGGTTACAAACTGTTATCCGGCGGGCCCGACGCAAAGGTCCACAGCACAGCCTGCTGGCGGTACATACCGACGCACCAGAGGCGGTCACACAACTGATTGTCACCCTTGAGAATGCGGGATTCACCGTCGATGCTCAGGGACTTATCTCACCGACAACCCACGGCTTGGTACTCAATACCGTGGCGATCGATAATCTGCAGCGCCAGATTGCAGACCATCCGAGCGCGGTCAATGTTGGCATGGGCTTAGCGGTCATTGATCCGACACACGGTGGCGCCGAAGACTTACTCAACACGGTTGCACAAACGGCGCGGCGGGGTCTCGCGCTCTCACCGAATATGGCTATTGTGGCAGAGCGGGGCCGACAACCCAGCGATCTAGGTGTGGCGGTGCGCAACATCTATGAGCGACTGTTGGCCGATATGCCGCCTAGCTTGAGTTTACGCCGGGTGCAACGCAGTGGCTGCATCGACCCCGACGAACAAGAGCAGGTGTACCAGGTGCTGCTCGATAGCGCGGCGGATACCGCCATAGAATTGAGCCGGGCCCCTGGCTACCACTCCAGCGCGCTCACTATCGCCCTCGACTGCTTGAAGGTAAAAGCAGTGTGCGAATTTGCCGAGCAAATCGCGACGGCGGGCTATGAAGTTCCCGCTTTTAGCATTCGATTAAGCACCGATGCGGCGCTACACCACGACTTCCTCGACTTCGTGCTGACCCAAGTGTCCGACAGCGGTATTGGAACCGATCGTTTGTGTATTGAACTGCGCGACTCATCATGGCTCAGAGAGGAGTCGCGTATCGCCGATTTCGCCCGCACCCTTCGCTCCATCGGCTGCCATATTGCTATCAGCGGCGTAAATCCAAGCCGGGGTACCACATCGCAACTACAGCAGTTGAGACCTCACATGCTGGCCCTCGATACTTCGCTCTGGCCACCGGATGCCACACGGGAGCGACTACCTGCTCTGCACCAAGCCATTAGTGATCTACACCATCTGGTGGGTGAACGGGTGGTGTTCAGGGATGAGCGGGAGCGGGCGTTGGCCGCAGAGCTTGGCATCGACTTTATTGAGTTGTTCGATGAGCAAGAAACCAGCCCCGAGCAGCTTTTAGCGGAATTGCCGTCAGTGAGGCGCTAGGGCGCTCTTAACCTCCGAACGGCACTCTCTACCTCTGTACGGCACTCTCAACCTTGGTACGGCGCTCTCTACCTCTGTACGGCGCCGGCCCTCAAGCCCCCCGAGCAAAACTTTTACGTGATTTGCCACATTAGCGGGCGATTAGCGAGTAGACTATGAATAACCGCTTGCCTTGTACGGGAATCGGCTTATAATCTAAAACAACTATTTGGGGGAATAGTTTTATGCTGCAACATTCTCTTGGCATTCTGACCAGGCCCGCCACCGAGTGGCGTCGTCTTGCCGATCTCACCGAGACCCAGCGAGCCATCATGCTGCTCTACCCAATGATTTGGGCGGTGCTGCCAGCCGTGGCCTGGCACTGGGGCACGACACATATCGGCTGGAGCGTCGGCAACGACGGCGGTGTCATCCGATTAACGGATAACAGCGCAACGGTCATCAGTTTTCTGTTTTACGCCGGCATGGTGACCTGCGTTGCTGTCATTGGCTATTTCGTGCACTGGATGTCTGACACCTACGGTGCCGATTCTTCGATCACCAAAGGTATTTTAATCGTCAGTATTTGCGCCACACCCTTATTCATTGCCGGCGCAGTGGGTTTCTATCCCATTCTCTGGCTCGACATGATTCTGGGCGTGTTTGCCCTTAGCTGGTCGACCTACCTGTTGTACACGGGCATTCCGGTCATCATGCGTATTCCAGAAACCCGCGGCTTTTTGTTTGCATCGGCCGTGGTAGGCATTGCCTTCATCATTTTCATATGCCTGTTGGTGGCTACCGTCATGCTGTGGGAATGGGGTGCAACACCGTCATTTACTGACTGAAACAACATAAGCATCCGGGCGGATGCGGGCCACGCAACCCTCCAAAGGGGGCGGGTCAAACTGGGGGAAGATGGTCGCTGGTGTTGTCTACGAGCAATCATCTATGGACAACAAGGAAAAGCGTCACCATGTCTGAAGTCAATTCAGCACTGGAGCACCCGCTATACAACTACAAAGTAGTGCGCCAGTTCGCCATCATGACCGTGGTTTGGGGCATCGTCGGCATGTTTGTCGGTGTCTGGATTGCGGCCCAGCTGGCCTGGCCAGCATTAAACTTTGATCTGCCTTGGACCAGCTTTGGCCGTTTGCGGCCGCTGCACACCAATGCGGTCATCTTCGCCTTCGGCGGCTGCGCACTGATGGGCACATCGCTCTACATTGTGCAGCGCACCACTCAAACCCGGTTACTGTCCGATGGATTGGCGGCGGCAGTCTTTTGGGGATGGCAACTGGTTATTGTTCTGGCGGCTGTCACCCTTCCCATGGGCTACACCACCACTAAAGAATACGCGGAACTCGAATGGCCCATCGATATCCTGATTGCGCTGGTATGGGTGGCCTACGCGGTACTGTTTTTCGGCACCCTCATGAAGCGCAAAGTGTCACACATTTATGTGGCTAACTGGTTCTTCGGCGCCTTTATCATCACGGTGGCAGTGTTACACCTAGTTAATAGTGCTGAGCTACCGCCCTCTTTGACCATGATGAAATCCTATTCGGTCTATGCCGGCACGGTCGATGCCATGATCCAATGGTGGTACGGCCATAACGCCGTGGGCTTTTTCCTGACCGCCGGGTTCTTGGGAATGATGTACTACTTCGTGCCCAAACAGGCCGAGCGTCCCGTGTACTCGTACCGTCTATCCATCGTGCACTTTTGGGCGCTGATTGCCATTTACATTTGGGCGGGCCCACATCACCTCCATTACACCGCCCTACCCGATTGGGCCCAGAGTTTGGGCATGGTCATGAGCTTGATTCTGTTAGCACCCTCATGGGGCGGCATGATCAACGGCATCATGACCCTATCCGGTGCTTGGGAAAAATTGCGTCACGACCCCATTTTACGGTTCTTGGTCGTCAGCCTGTCGTTCTATGGCATGTCCACCTTTGAAGGCCCGATGATGTCCATCAAAACGGTCAACGCCCTATCCCACTACACCGACTGGACCATTGGTCACGTGCATTCCGGGGCGCTTGGCTGGGTCGCCATGATTTCGATTGGCGCGGTCTATCATCTCATCCCCCATCTGTACGGGAAAAATGGCATGTACAGCACGCCCTTGGTGAATCTGCACTTCTGGATGTCGACCATTGGCACGGTGCTTTACATCGCGTCTATGTGGGTGAACGGCATCATGCAGGGACTTATGTGGCGCGCATACAACGAAGACGGCACCCTCACCTACACCTTCGTGGAATCGGTTGTGGCCAGTCACCCCGGTTACGTCGTGCGCGTACTCGGTGGCGCCATTTTCCTTGGGGGCATGCTGCTCATGGCCTACAACGTCTACATGACCACACGCCGTGGTGTTGAAGACAGTATTCCCGCGCCGCAAACCGCTGCCGCAGCTGCCTGAGGAGAGCGTTGTCATGAATCACGAAATCGTCGAAAAAAACACGCCACTCATGATTGTCTTGATCATCGTGGCG
Organism: uncultured Halieaceae bacterium; assembly: GCA_913057135.1. GTDB lineage: Bacteria > Pseudomonadota > Gammaproteobacteria > Pseudomonadales > Halieaceae > Luminiphilus. The sequence continues at coordinate 22,171 of CAJXNM010000020.1, read as the reverse complement.
ATCAGCTTCGGAGCGCTGGTAGAACTGGTACCTCTGGCGTTCAGTAAAACGGTTAACACCCCCATTGAAGGCCTCGAGCCCTATTCAGCACTGGAATTAGAGGGTCGCGATATTTATATGCGCGAAGGCTGTGCGGTGTGTCACTCCCAAATGGTACGTCCAATGCGCGCTGAAACCGAGCGTTATGGACACTACTCAGTGGCGGGCGAGTCGGTGTATGAACACCCTTTCCTCTGGGGCTCTAAACGCACCGGACCCGACCTGGCTCGCGTTGGTGGTCGCTACAGTGATGATTGGCAGCGTGCGCACTTGTACAACCCCCGCGACGTGGTGCCTGAATCCATCATGCCCGCATACCCCTGGCTGTTCGACAATAAGATCGATGGCTCGGTTGTACCGGCCAAATTCCGAGCGTTGCGTATCTTAGGTGTGCCCTACACTGACGAGGACATCGCCGGTGCTCAGGCTGCTGCTGAGACCTGCCCCTCGGCGCCGGGTGGACACTGCCGGGAGATCGACGCGGTGGTGGCCTACCTTCAACAGCTGGGCACCCTACTCAAAAGTCGTCGCTAATCATGGATATCAATGACTTGCGCGGGCTAAGCACAGTGCTACTGATGATGGCCTTCATCGGTGTCGTCATCTGGGCATATAGCCGCAAACAAAAACAAGCGTTCGATGAGGCGGCTAACTTACCGTTCGCCGACGACAACATCGACCAACGTACAACCAGTGAGGAACGCCCCAATGACTAGCTTCTGGAGCGCATGGATTATCATCCTGACGTCGGCGCAGATCATTCTCGCCGCATGGCTGCTGTTCGCGAACCGAAAAAAAACCAGTGGCGACGTTCAAACGACTGGCCACTCATACGACGGCTTAGAAGAGTTCGACAATCCGCTGCCCGCGTGGTGGTTTCAAATGTTCGTTCTGACCATCATCTTCGCCATTGGCTACCTCATCATCTACCCGGGCATGGGTAGCTGGAAAGGGGTCATTGGCTGGACATCGGTGGGGCAATACGAAGAGCGGGTCGCCGTTGCGGACGAGAAATACCGCGCCATGCGTGATCGCTACTTGGCTCTGCCTGTGGAAGAGATCGCCCACGATCCGAAAGTGCGGAAAATGGGACAGCGCATCTTTGGCAACAACTGCGCAACCTGCCATGGCTCCGATGCTGGGGGTGCCTACGGTTTCCCTAATCTAAGCGATAACGATTGGCTCTACGGTGGTACACCCGAGGCGATTAAAACCACGCTGAACCACGGTCGTCGGGCGGCTATGCCCGCTTGGCAGGCCATTTTGGGTGATACCGGTATCGATGAGACGGTGCACTACCTGATGTCCCTAAACGGGCGCGAAGCCGATGCCAGCAAAGTGGCGGCAGGTGAAAAGCACTTCCAGAGCTATTGCAGTGCCTGTCACGGTGCCAACGCTATGGGTAACCAAATGATGGGGGCACCCAACCTTACCAACGGTATCTGGCTATATGGCGGCTCTGAGCAGCAACTTACTCAGACCCTGCGTAATGGACGCAACGGCAATATGCCCGCCTTCGGCGATATTCTCAGTGAAGACAAAATCCACATCCTAACAGCGTGGGTTTATGGTCTGAGCCATGGCGAGAGTGCGCAACTAGCGGTGACACAGTAACGGCCAAAAAGGAGTTCATGGGGTGAGCGATACACGTGACAATGTGTTGGCGGTGGACGCCGCCCCCGCCGAAGTCGGGGAACTTGATCTTTATCAGAAGCGTGAAAAGATTTACACGCGCGCCATTCAAGGTCGCTTCCAGCGGCTGCGGACCCTAACCGGTTGGCCGCTGTTACTGGGTTATTTTTGTTTGCCCTGGATTAATCTGTTCGGCCAACAGTCGGTCTTGTTTGATCTCCCCGCCCGCAAGTTCCACATTTTAACCATGACTTTTTGGCCACAAGACTTTTTCATGCTGGCCTGGCTACTGATCATTTCCGCCTTTGGACTGTTTACTGTGACCGCATTAGCCGGTCGAGTTTGGTGCGGTTACACCTGCCCACAAACCGTGTGGACAGCGATCTTCATGTGGATCGAACAGTTCTTTGAAGGCAGCCGTAATCAACGTATCAAACTCGATAAAGCGCCCATGTCATTCGCGAAGTTTCGCCGGAAATTCATGAAGCATTCGGGCTGGCTGTTTGTGGCGTTCATGACCGGTTTCACCTTTGTCGGCTACTTCACCCCGATCCGCGATCTGCTGGGGGATGTATTCACCCTGCAAGCGAACAGCTGGGCCTTGGTGTGGATCTTTATTTTTACCGTGCTGACCTATCTCAATGCAGGCTGGATGCGGGAGCAGGTCTGCACCTATATGTGTCCCTACGCACGCTTTCAGTCGGTGATGTTCGATCGTGACACGCTCATTGTGTCCTATGACAGCCAACGGGGTGAACCCAGAGGTGCGCGCAAACGCACACGCGAGCAAACTAGCCAGCTTGGGGACTGTGTTGACTGTCAGATGTGTGTACAGGTGTGCCCCACCGGCATCGATATCCGCGATGGCTTACAGTACAAGTGCATCGGTTGCGCCCTGTGCATTGATGCCTGTGATTCGGTGATGGATAAAATGGGTTATGCCCGAGGGTTGGTCAGTTACACCAGTGAAAATCGTCTAGAGGGCGGACAAACCCACATCCTACGACCGCGACTCATTGGCTATGTAACGGTCATGTGCATCATGATGGTGGCGTTCAGTTATGCCATGCTCACGCGGGACATGGTGGACATGACTATCCTCCGGGAGCGTAATCAGCTGTACATGGAAGCCCCCGGCGGCCTTATCGACAACGTCTACAAGATCCACTTATCGAACCTCGACGCTGATGCACGCAGCTTTTTACTGGAAGTGACGGGTATCGATGGGGCCGAAGTGATCGGAGATCAACGGATCACCGTCGGTGGCGGTGAGTTGGCCGAGCTGACGTTAAGGGTGCGAGCCAATCCGATTGATCTGCAGGCACCCAGCACACCGATTGTGTTCAAGGCCACCCGTGTCGATGACGCCAGCATTTCCACAGATCATGAATCGCGCTTCATGAAACCCCTGTAGCCACAAGGGCTTCCGAGACAGCGAATGCTATGGCGACACTGAACTCCTCTACCCCTTGGTATCGACAATTTTGGCCTTGGTTTCTTATCGTCCTGCCCGGAACCGTGGTAATCGCGTCAATTTACACATTGGTGCTTGCTACGCGCCACGCCGATGATTTGGTCGTCGATGAATACTATAGAGAGGGGCTGTCCATTAACCGTCAGCTAGAGCGTACCCGTGCCGCCGAAAACCTCGGTATTGACGCCACGCTCACGGCCGAGGGCAGACAAGTTGATGTGCGCATAACAGGTCCCATCGATCAGCCACAACTGCGATTGCTGCTGTCTCACCCCATGGAGTCAGCGCGGGATTTCAAAGTGCCTTTGAAGATGATAGGTGCAGGTAGCTATCGCGGCGCCGTGCCCCAAGCGCTCAGCGGTCGCTGGATCTGGATTATTGACGCCGGCGACGGCAGTGCTTGGCGTGTCGACGGCGAACAGTATTTTTGAGTGGGCCCGGTGCTAATCCCTGTTTTCACTGCGGTGAAGCCATACCGCCGGGTGTCCATTTAAGCGTCACCATCGATGGCATTGGCCAACCGGTGTGCTGCGTCGGCTGTCAGGCAGTAGCCGCAATGATTGCCGGGGCAGATCTCTCGGCCTTTTACCGTCAACGTACCGATTATCCGCCGCAACCGGCAGAGGTCGACAGCCGGGTCGTCGCTTGGTTTCAAGACAAAGACTGGCTCGACTCATTTACCCGAGAAAGCGATGAGGGCATTGAAATGCCCTTAATGGTCTCGGGGATGAGCTGCGCCGCTTGCACCTGGATCGTAGAGAAATTCCTGCTGCAAGTGCGGGGGGTTTCCAAGATCGATGTGAACCTGGCACTTGGTAGAGTGGTCGTGACCCTGGCCCCAGATGCCGAGCCAGGCAGTGTCATCGAGCAATTGTTAAAGCTGGGTTATGGGGTGCGACCTTGGCGAACCGATGAACGCCTTGAGCTCATGCGCCGGGAGAACAAGCGGGATCTGCGCCGACTCGGCGTCGCCGGTGTGGGCATGATGCAAGTGGGTATGCTCGCTATCGCACTCCACGCCGGTGACTTGCAGGGTATGGACGCTAAATTGCAACAACTGCTGCGTCTCGCCAGCGCGCCCCTGACCTTATTGGTCTTAATTTACAGCGGTCGCAGTTTCTTCAGTAACGCCTGGCAGCACCTGAAACACGGTGCACTCATCATGGACAGTTCAGTCTCCATCGCGCTGTTACTGGCAACCGTGGCGAGTTTGTGGGCCACCGTCTCGGGTGGTGGCGCCACCTATTACGACTCGGTGACCATGTTCGTGTTCTTTCTGTTGCTTGCCCGCTATCTTGAAAAGCGCCTACGCAACGCCGATCTCATTGCCCTGGCGCAGTTGGAGGATGAACTACCCGAGTTTGTCGCCCGTTGGTCTAACGGCGATTGGGTAAGGTGCCCAAGGGATCACGTGGTGTCGGGGGACTTGATCTATGTGGCCGCAGGGGAAGCGATTGGATTTGATGCCACCGTTAGTAAGGGACAATCGGCGGTAGACGAATCCGTGTTCAATGGTGAGTCTCTGCCACGTAATGTAGCCCAAGGGGATAGTGTCTATGCGGGCACGGTCAATCGGGAAGCCAGTCTCGAACTTGAAGTGAGTGCCGGTTATCGACAATCGCGCTTGGCCGCTCTGGCACAGGATGTGGAGCGCGCTCGCCACGAAAAGCCCCGCTACCTACAACTGATAGATCGCTTGGCCGCGCGCTTTGTGGCCTTGGTGCTGTTGGCCGCACTGGGCACCGCTATGGTCTGGTTGCAAATTAATCCCAGCCACGCCCTGTGGAGTGCATTAGCAGTATTAGTTGTTGCCTGCCCCTGCGCCCTGTCGTTGGCAACACCAGCAGCGGTTGCTAGCGCCACCGCTTGGCTGCGTCGTCGCGGTGTCAGTGTCAAAGGCGAGTTCGGTCTACTGGCGACCGCCGATGCACGCTCGGTATTAATCGATAAAACCGGCACACTCACCGAGACCACGCTGGCGGTCGGTCAATTAATCAGCGCCGAGGGCGTTAGTCACGATTGCGCCTTAGCCTTAAGTGCTGCACTCCAGCAGGTGAGCAGCCACCCCGCCGCCCGCGCCTTCCACAACATAGCGCCGCTGCCGGGCGTCACCGATGTTCAAGTGGTTGCAGGTGCGGGCATGCGTGGCTACTGGCTAGCTTTGGATGGCACACAAAAAGAAGTGCGCTTAGGTAGCCTTGGCTTCATCTCCGACTTGGCACTGGATACGCCACCACCCCCCGATGATGATCACTACTGGGTTGGCCTGAGTGATGCTGGCGGCTGGCTAGCTTGGATAGGACTAGCGGAGCATCTACGTCCGGGGGCCGGCGATTACCTGAACCAATTACAGACTATGGGTTATTCGGTCACCATCGTGTCAGGGGACAGCCATGCCCGGGTCGCCGCCTTGGCGGACAAGCTAGCACTGCCCTTCCGGGCGGCCATGACACCGAGCGATAAGCTGGATTACTTGCAGCAACAACAAGCAGCTGGCAGCACGGTCATAGCCGTGGGTGACGGTTTGAATGACGCCGCATTCCTGGGCGCCGCCGATGCCTCTGTTGCCGTCGCAGGCGCCACTGCCCTGGCTCGCGCGCAAGCGGACTTTGTGGTTACCGATAATGACTTTGGTCGACTGCTCGATATTGTCCGTATCGCTCGCAAAGCACGCACGACCATGCGTCAAAATCTCTTGTGGGCGGCGGGTTACAATATTATCGGTATCCCCTTTGCCGCGATGGGTTTAGTGCCACCCTGGGCGGCCGCACTGGGTATGTCCATAAGCTCACTGGTGGTGGTGGTCAACGCCCTTCGTCTTCGTCGAGTTAAGGGGTAAGCCTGTGGAAAGTCTCTATTTACTCATTCCCATCGCATTGATCTTTGTTGCACTTTTTCTCGCACTGCTGATCTGGGCGGTGAATCGGGGGCAATACGATGACCTCGATAAGGATGCGTGGCGCGCCCTCAACGACGACCTTGATGAGCCCCGCAGCCAACAAAAACCTTCTTCTCATCACTACAGTGAGCACCGCAAACATGACAGCTGAGTTGCCAGGTGCACTGGGTGCCGCCCTCTTATTGGGGCTGGCTGGCGCAGGACATTGTTTGGGCATGTGCGGTGGGATTGCTGTTGCCCTGCGCAGTGCCCAGGGAAGTCATCGATTCATGCCCGTCAGCTATCACCTGGGCCGCATTGTCAGTTACGCGTTGCTAGGTGGTCTACTCGGCTCTGCCGCTGGCGCCATACAGCTGGCACCGTGGACCGTGACCCTGCGCTTTTTGGCAGGATTTTTATTGGTGGCTATGGGCCTACACACCCTAGGTCTGTGGTTCGGTATCCGCCACCTGGAGCAAATAGGCAGTCGTGTATGGCGATACATCGCGCCTACCGCACAAAGTTTAATGCCTCCCAAGCGGCTGTCGCAGGCATTCATGTTGGGGGGATTGTGGGGATTTATGCCCTGCGGACTTATTTACTCGGCCTTGACCTGGAGCGCCGCCGAGGGTGCCGGTGCTATCGATAGCGGTTTACTTATGCTGGCATTCGGCATCGGCACACTGCCCGCTATGCTCGGCGCGACCCTGTTGGGCCAACGGGTGACGTCGTTTCTACAACAGCCGTGGGTTCGCAAGGGCCTGGGTATTGGACTCGTGCTAGCCGGGGTCTGGTCACTATGGCTCACCAGCAACCATTTAGGTCACCTGTTAGGCAACCACCATCAGCCACCGATGCAGCATTCAAGCCCCGACATGAGCTCCGATCACTCTAACCACCACCCCATGGCACCCAAGGACGCCCATCACCATTGAGCGCAGGTGTCACTTGGGCAGACGACCCCAGGCGTGGCGTTAGAGCGATCGACGCATGCGGCGAAACTGACGCAGGTTGTCCACCACAATAAAGGCTAGCCCCAGCCAGACCAGCACAAAAGCGCTCAAGGTTAATGCGGAGATGCTCTCACCCAAGAATAACTGGGCCACGATTAGCTGTAGCGATGGACCGATATAGGACAACAAGCCCACCGTCGATAGCGGCAACAGACGTGAAGCCGTCACATGGGTTAACAAAGGGATGGCGGTGAAGGCCCCGGCACCCACAAGAAAGAGATCAACACGCAAGCCGTGCTCGCCCAGTCCAGCGCCACCATGACTTAAAATCCAAGCGAGACCCACTGGAAATAAAAACAGCGACTCGGCAAACAAGCCTTGGATAGCGTCGGCTCGTATCCGTTTTCGAATGGCACCATAGCAGGCGAAGGACAGTGCCAAACCCAGGGAAATGACCGGCAACCCCCCTACCGCAACCAACTGAATACCGATAGCAATGACGCCCATGACCACAGCAACTCGCTGGGGTCCCGTGGGTATTTCTCGAAACACCAGCATGCCCAGCAGTACCGACAAAATGGGCAGTAAAAAGTAGCCGAGGCTGGCTTCCGTGGCATGCCCCGATGTGACGGCGTAAAGAAACGTTCCCCAATTGACCGAGATAAGCGCCGCTGCTAACGCCATCCAGGCAAGGGTTTTTACATCGCGCAGCAGTACGAAGGTGGCGCGCACCTTGCCTAGCCATAGCAGTACTAAAAACACGGCGGGCAAAGTCCAAACGCCCCGGTGACCCAACACGTCAATGGCCGCCACTGGGCGGGTCTGCATCCAGTAGAATGCCGCGCCGCCCCAAACCGCATTGGCGACTAAACTCAGGGCAATGCCTAAACGATGATCAGATTGTGTACTCATGGGGTATTTTAATCTCATACCAAGCCGGTAGCGCAGGAAAATAAAGCGCAATTCTGACCGGTAATGGCGGATCATCGACGCTCGCCAAGACGTCGCGATAGCCCAGCAACTGCTCGCGATAGCGCTCAGCCTCACCCATTAAAAACGCGTCATGGCTCTCATCGGGTGATGGACAACGGGTTTTGTAATCGATGATCCAGCGAGCGGCGTTGCCGGCTATCGCTCCTGGGTTAGCCCGGCTTCCATCAGCAATCAGTGACTCAGCGCTTGGATCGAACGGCTCAGCCACAAAGGTGCGATCCACAACAAACTTGCGTGCGCCCTGAGCAGTATCGGGCACGAGCAAGCCCCACTCGCTGCGAGCTTTGGGGTGTTGATGAAGAATCCAACGGCCGACGGGATCCTGCAAGGTCTTTTTGATCATGCTCAACACCCGTTCGATGCCCTGTTCACGGGGCTGACCAAAGACCCCTTGTGCACGCAGCCCAAAGTCTGCAGCGGCCTGAAAATGCGCCGGTGGCATGTTTGGGAGTGTCCTAGTGTGCGACAAAAGCTCGAGCAAACGATGGGTAACGATGCCGATGGCGCGCTCTAGCATGTGACGATCTTGGCCCAGCAGTGTATCGGGATCGATCTTGTTGCGCACGCCGCCCAACGCGGCCTCTGTTTGACTCTGCTGCTGCAAAATGACGGATAAGGGCAAGCGACGCAGTCCCTTGCTCACGGTATCACCTGCCGTATCACCGCTGGAGATAGGATGAACGATGACATCGTCGGCCATAACCGGCATCAGCACACCCAGCGGACTACTCGATGCAGGTGGCTTCAAGGCGCTGCGATCCGGTAGGTATCCAGGGCTCGGAGCGGTGCTGTCAGCTGCAAGCGCAGCGGCGGCTGTCAGCCAAACCCGGCGCTTTGTCCGGGTAACACCTACGTACAATAGCCGCCGTAACTCCGCCTGCTCCTTTTGTTTCTGCAGCCAACTGAGATAGTGATAAAGGGATCGGTGCTCAGGTGGTGTGCGGTCGTCGGCTGCGATCAATAGCCCGCTGCCGGGACGGCCCTGCCGATGCCAGCGCAGCAGTTCCCGTTCATTGCTGCGGGGTAGTTTGTGTAACTCTGGCATGAAGACGTAGTCAAATTGCAATCCCTTCGATTTATGCAGGGTCATCAGTTGTACCGCGTTGTCATCGCCATCATGCTCGGCGAAGAGCTGCTCGACCCTCATCTCGAGCCAATCGACATCAAGACCCCGTCCTTCCCGCTCGGCCTGTCGCAACAGATCTAGAAAGCGCAGCGCATCGCCTGCGGTATTCGCAGGTAAGGCCTGTGGCCCCGCCAAACGCAACCACACCTGCTCCACCCAATCCGCCAACGCGAGTCTGTCGCGCTTCGTTAGCGCCCAATCGAGCGCCGAATGCAGGTGCCGACAACGGGCGACGGTGTCCTCATCGTTGATTCGTTTAATGGCTTGCTCAAGGGCCGAGCGCAATGGGATGGGACGAGATTGCTCCGCTACCACCTTGTGTAAAGCGGACAGCGACAAACCGCAAAAAGGTGCACGCAAAAGTGCCAGGGAGGCGACGTCATCGGCGGGATTGGCGAGCCAACGACACAAGGCCAGCAAATCAATAACGGCGCTACTGCTCGCTAGTGACTCCAGATCTCGCCCGAGAAAGGGTATGCCCTGCTGGCGCAACGCCCGGATGATGGGCAGCGTGTGGCCTCGTGCACGCACCAATATAGCGACAGAGGCCTGACCGTCGATGCTGCGCAGCTGGGCTATTTGCTGAGCGATGTAACGGGCTTCGGCACTGCCGTCATCATCGGGGAAAAGGTGCAGCGACACGGCCTGTTCAGGCAACGGTGGGCGCGTGGCTTCTGCGGTGGTATGGCGTACCTGTCCGCGCTCCGGATGATCATGGGCGGGAAGCAATTGCGCAAAGGTCTCATTCACCCACTGCACCACACCCGCCTGGGAGCGAAAGTTGCGCCTGAGCGCAAGTGGCTCCAGGGGCAGATCACCGACACCATGGTCCCTGGCCCGAAGAAACAAACCGACGTTGGCATAGCGGAAGCCGTAGATCGACTGCATACCATCGCCCACGATAAACAGCGTGCGCGGCGGGGCACCGGTGGCATTATGCTCTGCCCAGCCCCGCGTAAGACGGCGCAGCAGCTCAAACTGCTGATCTGAGGTATCTTGAAACTCATCAACCAGAATGTGCTCCAACTGATAATCAAGGCGCAAAGCCAAATCAGTGGGGTCCTCGTCATCGCCCAAGGCTGCCGTTGCAGCCAGCGCGATGTGAGTGAAATCAACCACCCCCTCCCGCTGAAAAACGAGCAGTAGCTCTGCTAATAACAGGGGCAGCAACCGCGACAGCTGAAGCACCAACTGCCAGCCGGGATCATCATCGTCAATAACAGGTAAGCGCATTAACTCGATAAGCGCGGGTGGTACTGGCGTCTCGGCCAGATCCTCAAGTATGGCCACCAAGCGCGCTTTCTCGGGGGTTTTCGCCGGAAACCCCTGGCGCACCGTAATTCCCTTGGGTTTACGCCAAGTGCCGTCGTCTTTGATGAGCATAGCGGCAACGCACCGCCAGCTCTCCAGGTGGCTAGCGCCAGGGGCCAAAACAACGGGGGCTTGCCCCAAGTGCAATGCTGCAAAATTAGCCAGCTGTTCGAGATCCTCTTGCAGCCCCGTGAAATCGCAAGCTACCTGCGTCAGTACAGCTGCGACCACATCTGCCACAGAGGCTTTGAGCGCATTCTCCGCATCGATCGGTCCATAGTGCTGCCCAAGATGGGGCGCCCAATCCCCTCGACGATGCAACAACTTCACCAACAGCTCCGTGACTCGCCCCCAGTTATTGTCGAAGTGCAAGACCAAGGCACGTAGGGCATCACCAGTGACGCCCTCATCATCAAGGTGGGCAAACAGCGCCACAACGGCCTGCTCGAATAAGCGCTCGGGTTGCTCGGTAGTGCTGAGCGCCCCACCCAGGGCACTGAGTACCGGCATTTGCCGGGTGAGATCGGCGCATAAACTGTCGATGGTGCGTATATTGAAGCGCTCGGCCTGCAACACCCAGCCTCGGGCTGCGCTGTTCTCAAGCACAGCTTCAGCCAGCGAGCGAGTGACCTGTTCATGGGGCTCAGTGACCGGCATATCCGCTTGCGCTTCAGCCAGCTTCTCGGTCACCCGATCGCGCATCTCAGCGGCTGCTTTACGGGTAAACGTAATCGCAAGCACCTGCTCCGGCCGCTCTACCCGGGCAAGCAGCGCCAGCATTCGTTGGGTGAGCAGCTCTGTTTTACCCGAGCCCGCCGGCGCCGTTACACAGAAACTGGCCGTTGGATCGAGTGCCCGTGCACGCGCTGCGCCATCGCCTGCCGGTGCTTTACCTGAGGTGCTCGTCTGTTCGATGGGGGATGACATCAGGACACATCCTCCGAGGTAATCGAGTCCTCTGTCGAGTGAGTCACACCTTCGTCGATGCGGCAAACACTGGCCAGCGAACAGTATTGGCAGGCTTGGGGTAGTGGGTCGATCGCAGCCTTACCCGCGGCAAAATCGTCGGCCAGGGCGGTAAGGCCAACATGCCAATGCGCCAACAGTGACTCCCAAGAATCCGCATCAAGGGTTTTACTGCGCGCCAACTGTGCCTGCACCGTGGTGTCTTTCCGGCTCAACCCCAAATCATCCCCCAGGGGTACGAATGAGGGTTCTTGTTGCTGCACACGGGCAAAGGCAATACCCGTTACCGCCTCGTTCATCAGTGCATACAGTGGCAACTGCGGATCCTTTGGGCGATCCCCGAGCCAGCTTGAACGGCTGACAGCGCCGGTTTTGTAATCAACCACAACCCGGCGTCCATCACTTAAGACATCAATACGATCAGGGCGCATCGATAAGGTGAGTGGGCCAATCGTGAGCGTATGCTCTTGCTCCCGCTCAAGTACGCTAAAGGCTTCAGATCGTTGGGCCTCGGTCTCGAGCCATGTCAGTAGTAAGCGCTCAATACGATGGGCTTCCATGGCTAAACAGGCACTACCCACGCGCTTGCGCACGCTGCGATCGCGGCTCGCAGCGCGGTTTTCCAGCGTCTGTACCGCATACTCAACCGCCCTTTGCACAAGGCTCGTACGGTTGGCGCTATCGGTATCCGCTAGGGTCTGGCTATCGCGCAGCTGTCCCCATATGACATAGAGCGCGTCATGAATGAGCGAGCCCTGCTCGGCAGCACTCAAACCTCGACGAGGGGGCTCAATGATCTCTGGGCCCACATGGTGGGTCACCCATGCCCGAAAAGGACAATTGGATTGATTGGCCAATACCGACGCACCGCCTCCATAGGCGATCAGGTCACCGGCTGGGCTAACCACCGGGGCGGGGCCCTCCTCTAGCCATTCGCAGGCTTCGGCATCGGGCCAGTGGCTGTGGGGGCTGGGGGCACTCAACTCATCGCCGGGTTGAACCAATACACTGTGGGGGCTGGCAACCCCTTCTTGCTGGCTATGACAACTCAACACCACCTGGCGATGGGTCTCATGCCAACTGCGCAGCAGATCGGTGGCGTAGTGCAACAGTCCATCGGCATCGACCTGTGGTAGCTGCAAGGCACGTTGCAGCTTGCCCGGTAAGAAGGGTAACAAGCGGGGTGACTCGGGCAGCACCGCCGACTGCAAGCCGCAAACCCACAGGGCATCAAAGGATAAACCGACCGCTTCTTGCGCGCCCATGACTTGCACCACTTGGCTATCGGTTTTGGGTTGGAACACCGTGTCATCAAGGATGGCGCGCCACAGGGCCACAACCTGCCCATAGCTGACGGGACCTGCCACATCATCGAGGGCTGCCAGTGCGTCCAGGCTACCTTCAAAACGCTCTATCTGCTGATATTCCAGTGAATCCAAGGACGGCCGAGCCGGCCAGCGCCACAACTTCAAGCGTGTCCGAAGCACCTCGAGCCACTGGGACGGCGTTTTACGACCACGGCACGCTACCTGCATCGGCTGCTCGCGCATCTGTCGCAGCGCGCTTGTGATTGCGGCCTCGGGTGCATACACAGTGGCTAAATGGGTTAAATCAGAGGCATCGATAACCGCAGAAGCCAAATCGGTGATGGCTCTCGATAAACCTAGCCATGCTTGGGTGTCAGTATTGTCATCCGCCGTGCTTCCCACACCAGCGACATAGGGAGAACGCAGCACCGCGAGTGCATCCTCACGAGCAATCGGTGCACTGCCATCGTGGCCACCGAGTGACAACACGAGTAGCGCGTCGCGGTAGAGGGGCACCTCGGCCAGGGGCATGCCGGTTGAGAAATTCACCGGCAGGCGATCATAACGGGCATCCAGGCAGTCGAACTCCCGACGCAAGTGGTACTCAAGCTCGGGCCGATCCTCTTTCATGTCCATCAATACAATGGCCGTACTGTGACAGCCGGCCCTGTAACGTTCAGCAGCCCACGCTGCTGCGGCACTGAATTCCTGACGTTGATCCAGGTAGCGACGGGCCGGCCACGGTGTGTGGTCGCTATGCGGCCCTGCCTTGAGCGCAGATGATGATGATGGCGGCATTGACAGAGCGGGGCCACGGTTCAAGTGCTCAATAAGGCGTCGACTTAACGCCGGTAACGCCAGCACATGGGCCAATACGAGCTTGCCGGATCCGGGAATGAACTGCGCAAGCTTATTGGCATCTACGGTTAACAGGGCGTTGTAGCTGTCTGCACGGGTTGTCCAGCCCTGACGCTCTAACGCCGCTTCAAATTGCGTCAGCCAACGCTCAAAAGCGTTGCAGTCAGCATCGAGTTTCAGCAGTGAACGTTGTCGTCTATCTGCGCTATCTCCTCCTCCCATGAGCCATTGGGCCCGGGCTTGCAGGGCTCTCTCGGCGGCACCGCGGGGCTGGAGCAGTGTGAAATCCGTGGTTTTGCCGATATCGGTCTCGATAATGCGCTGCCATAACTGGCGTTCCTCGACCCGATTTAATAACTTCCGGGGCGGCAGCAGACCCTGCTCAACGGCGGTACACCAACAGCGTTCAAGCCATGCATCCACCGGGTAAATTGCGGGCTCGGACACCGCGTTGACGCCCTGGGCGAAGCACTGTTGCGTCCAACTCAAGGTCAACAATCGCGCCAAGCGCAGGCCCGGCGTCAGTACATGATAGCCCTGCTGCAATAACGGTAGCAGTGACTCTGACTGCACGGGCACGGTGGTGACCTGTCGATTATCCATGGGCGACTCCGATGATGATTTCGGCATTTTATGGTGGCTATGACATTGCGGCCCCGATCTGACATGACGACGTCACTTTCAGGGTTTACACTGCTGCGCCAACGACTGGGTCAGGCCGGCGTCACTCCACAACGAACAATCAGTTAGCAATACAGGCAAACTAGCATGTCCAATCCACGTATTCACAACGTCAACGTCGCTTCACAACAAGTTTTAATCGCACCTGCCGCTTTACGCGACACAGTGCGCGTGAGCGATGCTATTTATGATCGCGTGGCGGCGACACGAAGTGCTATTGAAGCTATTCTCGATAGGGCAGATCATCGCCTGATCGTGGTCGTGGGTCCCTGCTCCATCCATGATGTCGATGCCGCCATGGACTACGCCCGCCGGCTAAAAGACCTTGCCGACAAGGTGGGCGACACCCTTTACATCGTCATGCGGGTCTATTTCGAAAAACCGCGAACGACGGTGGGCTGGAAAGGGCTCATCAATGACCCCCATCTCGATGACTCCTTCGATATTGAAGCGGGACTCACCATTGGTCGCACCCTATTGCGCGACATTTTAGCGCTAGGGCTACCGACAGCGACTGAAGCTCTCGATCCAATTACACCCCAGTACCTACAGGACCTGATTAGCTGGTCGGCGATTGGCGCTCGCACCACCGAGAGCCAAACGCACCGAGAAATGGCAAGTGGTTTGTCCTCGGCGGTCGGGTTTAAAAACGGGACTGATGGTGGTCTGGAGGTGGCGGTTAACGCGATGAAATCCGTGTGCAATCCCCATCGTTTTCTGGGCATCAACAGTGAAGGTAAGGTGTCGGTCTTTGAAACCCGAGGCAATCGCTACGGGCATGTGGTTCTGCGGGGCGGATCAAACGGCCCCAATTACGACAGCGTCCATGTTGCTTTGTGTGAGCAAGCCCTCGAGAAAGCGTCGTTACCGCGCAACATTATGGTGGACTGCAGCCACGCCAATTCAGAGAAAAAACCCGAGCTACAGCCGCTGGTTGCCGACAACGTGGCCAATCAAATTGTCGAAGGTAACCGTTCCATTATTGGGTTGATGTTGGAGAGCAATATCAATGCCGGTAACCAGAGCATCCCGGCGTCACTCAACGAACTCGCCTACGGCGTTTCAGTCACCGATGCATGTATCGACTGGGACAGCACCGAGCAGTTGCTGCTGTCCATGGCCGAGAAACTGCGCGACGTGCTACCGAACCGCTGCCGATAAGACCTATATCAGTAATAGGCCTGACTGCGGTCGCTGTGGTCCGTCATGTCGCGGACCCCAGCCAGCTGCGGAATTTGGTCGAGCAGGGTTTTCTCAACACCGTCTTTCAAGGTGACATCAACCGCGCTACAGCCCTGACAACCACCGCCAAAGCGCAAAATAGCGAACTGGTCGTCGGTGACCTCGATTAATGAGACCTCACCGCCATGGGCTGCCAACGACGGATTAACCTCGTTGTAGAGAATGTAATTGATACGATCCTCAATGGGACTGTCGTCATCTACCCGGGGCATCTTGGCGTTGGGCGCTTTAATGGTTAGCTGACCGCCCATTCGGTCCGCGGCGTAATCAACCAAAGCGTCATCGAGAAAAGGCAGGCTCCGGCCCTCGAACCACGCTTTAAAGGTGCCGTAATCATGTTCGACATCACCCTCTTTGACATCGCCCTCTCGGCAATACGCAATGCAGGTCTCTGCCCGAGGGGTTCCCGGCTGATTGATGAATACTCGCACACCCAGGGCGTCTGCCTGCTTGGACAGGAGCTCTGCAAGATAGGTTTGCGCCGATTCGGTAATGGTAATCATGAGCCCTACTCTCTTTTAAATGGATCTCTCTTTTGGATGGATCCTATTTGCTGGATCCGGCTGTTAGGTAAACCTGCCGGTTGGAAAAAACGAGACGCCTGCGATGCACGCGGTGCCCAACCGTCGCAGCCCCGGATAATACCCGACTTCTACACTAGGTTAAATCCCGACAGTGAGTACATCCCAGTTGGCATAGTGCCCATAAAACGCCGCACACTAGCAATCCATCAAAATATTTTGATATATTGCGCTCTCACTTGAGGAAGCCCACGTTATGTCCGCATTTCCGTCTTACACCAAGCCACAAATAGCTCACCTAATCAACGCTCTCGAGCAGCGCATCGTGGTGATCGACGGCGCCATGGGCACAATGATTCAGGACTATCAACTTCAAGAGGCGGATTACCGAGGCGAGTCTTTTGCCGACCATCCCTCTGAACTCAAGGGCAACAATGATCTGCTCAATCTCACTCGCCCCGATGTCGTCGCCGCGATACACAAAGCTTATCTGGACGCTGGCGCCGATATCATTGAAACCAACACCTTCAACGGTACCGCGGTTGCACAGAGCGATTACGGTTTAGAAAGCGCAGTCTATGACATCAATTACCAGGGGGCTTGTGTCGCCCGCGCCGTGGCCGATGAGGTAAGTCAGCGGGATCCCGCGCGGCCCCGTTTTGTTGCAGGTGTACTGGGCCCAACCCCGCGCACCGCATCGATTTCACCCGATGTGAATGATCCGGGCGCACGCAACATTGATTTCGACACCCTGGTGGATAACTACAGGGTGGCCACCGATGCACTCATTGATGGCGGTGTTGATGTGCTGATGGTGGAGACCATTTTCGACGCGCTCAATGCCAAAGCCGCCGTGTTCGCCATTCGTGCCGCCTTCGATGCACGCGCTATTGAATTGCCCATCATGCTGTCGGTGACGTTTCCCGACACCAGCGGTCGTATTCTGTCGGGCCAGACCGGCGCTGCCTTTTGGACCGCGCTTGCCCACGCCAAACCGCTCATAGTGGGTAGCAACTGTGGTCGACGCTTCAAAGAAGTACAGCACTTCCTCGAGGAGCTGGCCTCGGTGTCGAACTGCTACTTCAGCGCGCACTTGAACGCTGGGCTGCCCAATGCCTTTGGCGAATACGATGAACAGCCCGCCGATATGCACAGTGATTTTGCTGAATTCGCCGAGCGCGGTTTCCTGAACCTAGCCGGCGGCTGCTGTGGCACCACACCGGATCATATTCGCGCTATTGCCGATGCGGTTGCGGACAAACCACCGCGACAGCTCCCAGCACCACTTAAGGACACGAGTCTGAGTGGACTTGAGCCCTTCAATTTTTCGGGCAAAAACTTCGTGAATGTGGGCGAGCGCTGCAACGTAACCGGATCTGCCAAGTTCAAACGACTGATTCTCGATGGGGACTACACCGCCGCTCTGGAAGTGGCCCGCGCCCAGGTTGAGGACGGTGCGCAAATCATCGACGTCAACATGGATGAAGGCATGCTCGATGCGGAAGAGGCCATGGTCACCTTCTTGCGTATGGCCGCAGCCGAGCCTGACATTGCGCGCGTGCCCTTCATGGTTGACTCCTCTAAATGGTCAGTCATTGAAGCGGGGCTGAAGTGCATTCAGGGCAAGCCGGTGGTGAACTCCATTAGCTTAAAAGCCGGCGAAGAGGAATTTCTCGAGCAGGCCGCCCTGTGCCAACGCTACGGCGCCGCGGTGGTCATCATGGCCTTTGACGAAAACGGTCAAGCCGATAACCTAGAGCGGCGCATTGCTATTTGTCAGCGCTGTTATGACCTGTTGCGCGAGCGTCTGGACTTCAATCCCCACGACATCATGTTTGATCCCAATATCTTTGCCATTGGTACCGGTATTGAGGAGCACAACAACTACGCAGTGGATTTCATCGAAGCCAGTCGCTGGATTCGCAACCATTTGCCTGGTGCGCGGGTATCGGGTGGCGTCTCGAACGTGTCGTTTTCTTTCCGCGGTAACAACCCTGTGCGGGAAGCTATCCACTCCGTGTTTTTGTACCACGCTATCCGCGCCGGCATGGACATGGGTATCGTCAATGCGGGCCAACTAGCGGTTTACGATGACTTACCCGAGGACCTGCGCGATGCGGTAGAGGACGTTGTGCTCAATCGACGGGACGATGCCACCGAGCGGCTGCTCGAACTTGCCGATCGCTACCGGGGCAGCGGTGCTGGCCAGCAGCGTACGGAAGACCTGAGCTGGCGCGAACAACCGGTTGCCAAGCGGCTTGAATACGCACTGCTCAAGGGCATTACTCAATATATTGAAATCGACGTCGAAGAAGCTCGTCAGGCTTTTGAACGCCCCATCCAAGTCATCGAAGGTCCGCTTATGGATGGCATGAACACCGTGGGCGATCTGTTTGGCGAGGGTAAGATGTTCCTGCCACAGGTAGTCAAATCGGCGCGCGTCATGAAGCAGGCGGTTGCCTATTTACAACCGTTTATCGAAGCGGAGAAGTCCGAAGGTGCGGGTAATAACGGTAAGATCCTGTTAGCCACGGTAAAAGGTGATGTCCACGATATTGGCAAAAACATCGTCGGCATTGTTTTGCAATGTAACAACTTCGACATTATCGACTTGGGGGTCATGGTCCACTGCGACGAAATCCTTCGGGTGGCACAGGCGGAGCAAGTCGACATCATTGGCCTATCGGGATTAATTACCCCCTCCCTTGAAGAAATGGCGCATGTGGCCAGCGAAATGCAGCGTAGGGGATTTGATGTGCCGCTAATGATCGGCGGAGCCACGACGTCCAAGGCGCATACCGCGGTCAAAATTCAGCCGAACTATCACAATAATGCTGTCGTCTATGTGCCAGATGCCTCGCGCAGCGTCTCGGTGGCCAGTCAACTGCTGGGGGATAAGCGCGACCGTTTCAGAGCCGACATCGACGCCGAATATGCCGTGGTTCGTGAGCGGGTGGCCAATCGCAAGCAGCGCAGTGAACGCATCAGCTATGAAGAGGCCGTACACCGGGGTGCCAGCTTTGATTGGCAACAGTACCAGCCGCCGGCACCCACCTTTACCGGCGTGCGCGTGTTTAATGACTACCCTTTAGATAGTCTTGTCGACACCATCGATTGGACACCGTTCTTCATTACGTGGGATCTGCATGGCAAATTCCCCAAGCTACTGGACGATCCGATTATCGGTGAGCAGGCCAGAACTTTGTTTGCCGATGCCAAAGCCATGCTCGAGCGTATTATTGATGAGCAGTGGCTAAGTGCGCGGGCGGTGATCGGCTTTTGGCCAGCACAGCGTGTTAACCAAGACGACATTCGGCTATTCGATGATCAAGGGGAACCCTTGGCTGATCTGCATCAAATCCGACAGCAACTTCAGAAACGAGAAGGTGAAGCCAACTTATCATTAGCCGATTACGTTGCGCCTGAGGGAGGCCCCCGGGACTGGATAGGCGGCTTCTGCGTGAGCACGGGCCACGGTGTCGATGAACGTGTACGCGCCTACGAAGCGGAACACGATGACTACAATGCCATCATGCTAAAAGCACTCGCCGACCGGCTTGCAGAGGCTTTCGCCGAGCACATGCACCGCCGCGTACGGACCGAGTTCTGGGGCTACGCACCCGATGAGCAACTCAGCAATGACGAACTGATTCGCGAGCGTTACCGAGGCATACGGCCTGCCCCGGGCTACCCCGCCTGCCCCGACCATCTGGAAAAAGAAACGTTGTTTCGGTTACTGGATGTGGAGCGCAATTGCGACGTGCACCTCACCGAGACCTTTGCCATGTATCCGACGGCCGCTGTTAGCGGATTTTACTTCGCACACCCCGAAGCCCGATATTTCTCAGTCGGTAAAATTGGGGAGGACCAGCTCGCATCCTTGGCACAACGAAAAGCAATGAGCACCGATATCTTACGACGCTGGCTGGCACCTATTCTGGATTAAGGCTTAACAGTCGCTGGTGAGTGCTGGCAGTAATACCCTAGGGGACCGTCTGGGTTCAGGCAGTTGTTCTATTGCTGTGTCTGCTATCGGCCAGAAGCAGACGCTTTCAATGATATTTGGCAGGATGAAGATGGCACTTTGCGAGCAGTGAGAATTACTTATAGGATCATCACCTGATCAACACAATTATCGGCACTTCCCTGTGAAACGGATAATTAGTCCTGAGAGGCAATCAAAATTACTTAATTACGTCGAATCAATGGGCGGACAATTGTTGTCCGGCAACACACTGGTTGACGGGAGAGTAGAGATTCAATGTAAAAGAGGTCATATTTTTCGGCCATTGATTTCAAATCTACTGCGAAAAAGAAAACCGACCTGGTGTCCAGAGCAGCCCTGCCTGGGTGAGCGAATATCAAAAAGTAAAGTAGACCCAATTAAAGAGCAGCTAATAGGCAACCTTGAGGCGGCCATCGTAAAAAACGGAGGCAGATGGGTCGATGGAGACTATATAAACAACCGAACCGAAATTTATATTGATTGCGGAAAAGGACACAAGCGAGTTCCTATCAAGCCCCAATCGATATTGGCTGGCTCTTGGTGTCGAGAATGCGACCCAACTAAGCGCTCTAAAGAAGAGATTCTTCTAGAATTAAAGGCACTCGCTGTCGATAGAAATGGAGAGCTGCTATCTGATAAGTACATCGATGCTAAGTCGAAGCTCGTCTGGAAATGCAACCAATGCGGTAGTGAATGGCAGGCATCACCAGACTCCGTTAAAGGCGGCGGTAGCTGGTGCCCAAGTTGTAACAGCGGTGTAGCGCTTGACGGTGATGTGTATGAAAAACGAGCCATGAGAGCTGTAAGTGAAGTTGGCGGTACGTTTCAAAAGCTAGAACGCAGAAAGGAGTCAGCAACCAAATCAACAATTTATGTCCATTACATTTGCGAGGTTGGCCACACGAACATTGTGCGGCTGTATACTTTAGAGCAGGGACATGGGTGCAACACCTGCAATCTTAGAGGCGTCAGCGAGACGATTTGTCGAGCAGTTTTTGAACACCTATTTGAGGTTCCTTTTCCGAAGACCAAACCTGATTGGCTTATTAATGACATCGGTAACAAGCTCGAACTAGATGGGTATAGTCAAGAGCTGGGTCTTGCATTTGAGTACCAAGGACAGCAGCACTATGAATTTCTACCCTTTTTCCATAAATCTAGAGAAGATTTTGAAACACGCTTGAGTTGGGACGAATATAAACGTCAACAATGTCAACATCAGGGCGTACAGCTACTCGAAATCCCATACTGGATTGATCTAGGAGAAATCCAAGATTTCATAATTGCCAGGCTCAGTAAGACTCTGAGGAATCTTATAAAAAACAAAAGTGAGCTCGACGTTAGTACAGTACAAACCGGTCGCCAAGATGAACTCAACAGGCTACGGTGTATCGCAACAAACAGAGGTGGCCGCCTTATCTCGGAGGTATACTTCAATAGTCAAAGCCCTTTGTTGTGGCACTGTGGTAACGATAAACATCCACCGTGGACAGCCGTTCCGGGGTCAATTGTACAAGGCACTTGGTGTAGACAATGTGCAAACGAAGAGTTGTCACAGAAACGTAGGACGCCAATCACCGTCATTGATGAGCTATTGGCTGTAAGGCAATGGCAACTTCTGGAGGTCCAATCTGACTCTGTGCCGATCAAGTATCTGGTCAAATGTGGAAATAACCATCAATTTACGACAGATCTCGGAAGATTAAAAAAACCTCTTGGCTGTCAAAAATGTGGGAAGCTGATAACAGGACGCAAGTACGCGTTATCTATAGAGGCGCTCGCTGAGGCTGCTAACCTCAAATCAGGTACACTCATATCAAAACACTATATTAATAACAGACAAAAGATGATTTGGCGCTGCGGACATCAACACTACTGGCAAGCTACAGCGAATAACATTCTTCAAGCTAAATCATGGTGCCCTGTTTGTAGCAGCAAGAAAAGATCACTTAGTATTGAAAGAGTCAAAGAACTGATCCAAGCTGAAGAGGCGCTGTTTCAGCAGCTAAATACGCAGCTCAGCCATGCGTATCACATACAAGAGGCGATTAGGGAGAGCTTTGGTTAGCCAATTCCCCTGTCTAATAAAAATACAGAGACTTGATTGAATTGCCGATATCATAGGCGTCCTGGGTCCGCTCTGGGTCGATAACGCGCTTCCAGCGAATTTGCGGTGGGTGTCTG
>CAJXNM010000019.1 GCA_913057135.1 uncultured Halieaceae bacterium | reverse complement strand
ATCCCACAAGTGTCCACTGTGTAGTTCGCTAAACACCGCGAGAACACCGCAGGACTTTAGCGACGGGTCGCAAAGATAAAGCTGCAAGGACTGCGGCTGCTCGTATTACACTTCGCCTATGCGAACTGACGTCACACCAATCTACGTAGAAGGCTCATGCTTCCCAAACCGCATCACTTTCATGCAGGGGCTAAGTTTTTTGAGAAAAAACCCACACCGTGAAATGACTTTAGTGAGGAATTGGATAGGCGATTTTGTTGTAAAAAACTCGCTGGGATACGTCCTATATCCCACGCAGAATAGTGTTTACAAAAACTACAGACTGTTTGCAGCAGACGCTTCTGGGAGATTTTCACCGGCGCAGGTAAGTTTACCTAAAGAATTAGAAAATTATCTTGAGTACGCGCGTGACCACTTAACCCCGTCGAATCCAGATGCGGGAGGACTAAACGCCAGATTAGCTAAGTCGGCTGGGGAGGGAGAGTACGAAGACAGCATTGGACGCGAAAGCTCGGACGATCTATATGAAGAAGATAAGGACTTAATCGAGCTGGCTGCCGATTTAGAGGACGATCGAATCGACTACGCAAGGTCGGAAGAGGAAGGCTGGTTCTATTCGGACTCTGACCCCGATGACGAGTACAGCCTGTAAAGACAGTGGTCACGAGCTATTCGGCCTAAAGATCTAGCCACCGCCACAAGATCATCGGAATTACACTATCCCAGCGTGTTAGTGATTGGTACAAAAGTTGGTACATCTACTTGTTTGTAAGTGCACGCCAACCCCAACAACAAGGCTACGTGGTGCAAACTTTACTGTCATTATTCCATAGCAGTCCTCTCCTGGGCGCCATACTTCTAACTATCGCTACATCGTTCGGTAGTCGCCAGCCAACCCAGTTTTCTATGAGAAGAGGACTATTCCGGCTGCGCGCCTGAGGCGCTTGCGTTCCTTGGCTCGCCGGTATGCGGCTCGAGGTTAATCTCTGATTAAATGCAAAGCTGTTTGCCGCCCCGCAAGATAGTGCACCTTGGCACCATCGAAAAACGCACTTTGCTCCAATTTCATCTGCACAGGCTGGCCGTTCCACTCGGGAACAGGCACAGTGACGTTGCCCTCAATGGCATACCCCGTCATGGGGTACATGGGCCAATCACCGCGACCGGGAGTGGGTCCCTGGTTATCCCACATGCCAATAGTAGGTCCGGGTGCATGTCCAAAGACACCGAGTGGATGGGTATAGATGGCGTTTTTAATGCCCGCTTTTGCCAACGAGCACTGAGCTGCTGCCAGTATCTGGTTACCGGTGCGGCCAACCTTGAATTCGTCGGTGAGCAAATCCTGCCAACGATTTCCCACCGCCATGGCATCTGTAAGTCCCTGGGGCGCATCGGTTTCTCCCAACTTTAATACGTACCCCATTTCCTGAGTATCCGTACACAGGCCGAGATAACATAGACCCACATCCGTATGCAGGAGATCACCGCGCCGAATCACCGCGTCCGGTGTGCCATCGCCGAGCGAAGGCGCATTGTCGTCAAAATCTGCGCCCTGCCACTGTCGGTTTACGTCAGGATGAAACCAAGGTTCTAAACCGGCCTCCTCAAATCGCGTACGTATAAACCATGCGACATCACCCACCGTCGTCACACCGGCTGTAATGACCTCATTACTGAAAGCGCGTGCAATAGTCTCCCGAGCAATGGCAACTGCTCGCTGCCAGACTTCCACCTCAAGTGGTAATCGCGTCTCTAGCCAGCGAACGACGAGTACCTCGGCAGAGGTGACTCGCTCGCTTAGTGTCGGGCCAATACTGCGCATCAATTGCTCGTAAAGACTGTGACTCAATCCATCGGCAACCGGCCACATATCGCTCACATTCACGCCAATGCGCTTTGGGTTCCTATCGCGAATCACTTGCCCCAAACGCTCCCATTGCGCGGCCAGATCACCGCCCTCCCATACTGCCTCGTACAGAGAACCCAGGGGATATCGACTTACGGTCAATCGTTCAACTCCCCCGTCACCCCGATCAAAGAACACCAACATAGTTGTTCTGCGGGCTGTAAATCGCGGTTTGGGCACCAGGGAGAGAAACACAGGATCGTCGTTATACTCGCGTGCAATCACGACCCACATGTCGATACCCGCTTCGCGCATCAAGCGCGGCAATAGGGTGTTCAGGCGTGCTTCGACAATCGTATTTTCGATAACGGGACGATTGTCATAGGGCGCAATAGCCGCCGTCTGAGCATGACCGTGAGACGAAATGGCCAGGGCGCATACCACGCTGCCAAGTGTTTGAAACAATTTCCTACCGAACATCAATGTCATCACCCTCTGTGACTACCCGCCGTTGTCATTTCAAATCACTGGCCCAGATAACCAAACACCCCTATGCTCTTCATCGAGACCTAACAACAATAAGAGACCCTAGTCCATGCAACAGCCACGCTGCAAAGATACGTCCCGCAGGCCAACAGTAATCGTAGCACTCAGTAGCCTATTGGCAGTCTCAACAGTCTTGCCCACCGCTCACGGGGAAAACACGCTCAGCGATCCCACCCGCAAAGCCTACTTCGGGGACCTACATGTTCACACACAAAATTCCTTTGATGCCTTTGTCTTTGGCGTTCGGCGATCACCGGATGATGCCTACCGCTTTGCCAAAGGGGAGGCCATCCCCAATGATGGTGGCGGGCAAGTAAAGCTAGCCGATGGGCCCCTCGATTTCTACGCAGTTACCGATCACGGGGAGTATTTGGGCATCGTTCCCGCTATGGCAGACCCTGAGCATCCACTGTCGAAGACCAACACCGCGAGCACTGCGTTTAGCAGTGATCCTGTAGAGCAAAGTGCCACATTCGCTCGCATAGGTGTTTCATTTGTGACGCAACAACCTATTGAAGATATCTACGACAAAGAGCACATCAATAAAACATGGCTAGACACCGTTGATGCCGCCAACAGACATTACGAACCAGGCTCGTTTACCACCTTCGCCGGGTATGAATTCACAGCCATGAAGCCGGTTGACATTAAGCGGAACGCCGCCGCTAATTTGCACCGAAATGTTATTTTCGAAGACCAAGCGCCCGACACCATCTTCACTACCCTCGAATCGGGCGACCCCAACGATCTCTGGCGCTGGATGGACGGTGAACGCGCATTGGGCCGCGATGTACTCGCGATTCCCCATAACGCCAATGCCTCTAACGGCATGATGTTCTCTCTGTATGATGCCGATGGCAATCCGGTATCAAGGGAAGCACTGGAGCGCAGACATCGCAACGAGCCAGTGGTGGAAATTAATCAAATCAAGGGATCATCGGATACACGACCACTTTTTTCACCCGAGGATGAATGGGCCGAGTTCGAGCACTATCCGTTCCTGGTGGCCTCTAAAATTAAATCCCAGGATTTGGCCGGCAGCTACGTGCGACCAAGTCTGGGAGAGGGTCTCTCGGCCGCCGAACAATACGGTGTTAATCCCTTTGCTTTTGGCTTAATTGGTTCAAGTGATACCCATATTGGCGCAGGGCCCTACGATGAGCACCGCTATTCCGGTAAGTTCCCAGCCGACGCAGCCAACCCCAGAAACCGAGGTTCGGTGCCCCTAGGTGATACCTGGGACCAACAGGAAACTTTGGCCAACGGTCGCGGCCTGCGCGCAAGCTCAGCACCCTACTTCAGCGCGGGTGGTTTGGCGGGCGTATGGGCCGAAGCCAATACCCGAGAAGCGCTGTTTGCCGCGCTCAAGCGCAAAGAAGTATTCGGGACGTCCGGACCTCGCATACAAGTGCGTTTTTTTGCGGGAAACTACCCCGAAGATCTCCTCAGTACCCACGACGCCTTGACTCAAGCGTATCAAATGGGTGTGCCCATGGGTGCAACCCTTGCGGCCGGTATAGAATCACCCGCCATGCTGATATGGGCGCTGCAGGACCCCAACAGCGAGCCGCTGCAGCGCTTGCAAGTTATCAAGGTTTGGCGTGATGTCGACGACGAGCACCGAGAAATGGTGTTTGATGTCGCCTGTTCGGGGGGCAAAGCCCCCGATCCCCAGACACATCGCTGTCCTGATAACGGCGCTGTGGTTGACGTGAAAACCTGCCAGACCACCAGTGACGCTGCTGCAGCGGAGCTCAAAACACTCTGGCATGACCCCAGCTATCGCGCGAATCAGTCAGCGGTTTACTACGTGCGGGTTTTAGAGAACCCCAGTTGTCGCTGGAGCACGTGGGACGCGGTGCGAAATGGCACAGCACCGAACCCAGACCTCCCTACAACGGTTCAGGAGCGGGCATGGTCATCACCGATCTGGCTAACAGCTAAGGGGGCATGACCTTCATCATAGGATACTGAGTACTTCTAAGCCTCGCTCAATACACCACATGGCGCTGAGCGTCCCTAATACCAACACAGGCATTTGATCGAAGGCCACTGGCCGAAGAGGCATTGTGCGTTTAACCACCGCCTTTAGTACCAATAACACAGCAATAAAACTCAGTTGCCCCAGTTCAATACCGATATTAAAGAACAACAGAGCGAGTGGTGCGTGACGTTGGGGCAAACCTGTTTCCGCGAGCGCCCCAGCAAAGCCCATGCCGTGTAACAACCCAAATACACCAGCCAACCACCAGGGCGACCGCCATAGCCGCGAACTGCCCCCCGGACGCGTCAATTCCACAGCAAGCAACAACACTGAAGCCGCTATAAGCAATTCAATTAGAGCAACCGGGTAGCGAAACAAACCCAAGGTGACCATTGCCAAGGTGACACTGTGTCCCAGGGTAAATGCTGTAATCGTTATGTAGAGGCGGGTACCGCCCCCCACGAGCATTAGCAACCCCATAACGAATAATAGATGATCGATTCCGGCCCATATGTGCTCGCCGCCCAGCACCGTATAACGGCCTATCACCTGCCAGGGATTAGGCTCTCTTGGTACAACAAAGGTCTGAGACCGGGGGGTCAGTACGGCCTGATGCTGGATGCCATTGACCAGATTAAGAGCCAATACAACCGATGTTTGATGTTCAGGCAGGCCGTGTATGCGAATCGTTGACCCCGTTAGCTGGCCGTTGCAGGACACGCTCAGTTGACGCACCTTACCCGTACCCTCGGGCACCCAAGGCGATGTTTGTAACGCCTCACAAAGAGCTGGTAACTCCACACGTAACGGCGTCGTAGTTATCGACTGCAGCGGTGTCTTCCACGTCACGCTGTATTCGCTGTCGTTAAGCTGCGTGATGGTTAAGGCAGAGGGTGCAAAGCGATGCGCGCAAGCAGTGCTAGTGAGCAAACACAAAACAACGCCCACTGAGTACGCCACCAAACCGCGTATGAGCACACGCCACTGAGAACTAGCTGGCAAGTCATAGCAGGTCGCGGTCACAGTAGCCGCACCTGATAGTTGGTCATTAACGCGTTAATAGCAGCGCTCAAGGCATCCCTTTCCCGCTCCTGCTGCAACTGCCAGCGAAGCTGGTCAACGGCTTGCTCAAAGGTTTGGGTCGACTCAGGCTGAAAGTCGTCGATAAAAACCAAGTGCCAACCAAATGGCGAGACAATGGGTTCAAGCCACCCGGTATGCTTTGGCATTGCCAATAATTGCTCCGCTAAAACCGCCGAAAAATTGTCCCCGAAGCGATTAGTTACCTGCTGCCAGGTCTGACCTTGAAAGGTATAGCCATTTAAAAATGGTTTACCCATTGCCCTCGCATCGGATTCGGAGTGATTGGCGTCACGTATCGACCGAAGCGTATCTTTGGCCTGGGTTTCATCTATCTCCCCCAGAAACACATGGCTGAAGCTAATAGACGCAGGTGTTTTCAATGAGGCGATTCGCTCGCTGTAGGCAGACCGTAATACCGCCTCGTCGATGGGTGCAAAGTCGACACGTCGCAGCAACTCCTGCTCCATCATTTGAACTAAGCGCCGACGAATAACTTCATCGGTAAGGTGCATATTCAGGGCGAGACCCTTTTCAACGGCTGCCCCCGCTGTCAGGGCGGTTTGAGGGTAGAGGAATTGAGTGTTTTGAATAAGCCGGTTGGCAACCACTTGATCACGGGTGTGCCATTCCCGTGCTAACGCCTCGCGAAATAACAACTCATCGCGCAGTTCCATTTGCTCAAACTCTTCAAGAACCGCGTCAGTCGGGGATCTACCGGTGGTATTAGCATAATCCGCCACCCGGGCCGACAGACGACCCACATCAGGCGGCCCCAACACAGGCAGTGGATCGGGGATCAACCATCGAGACAGCGCCAACAACAGTCCGCCGAGCAGCAAAAAATGGATGAGCGGTGGCCCCGGTAGCCAGCGCTGGGTGAGCCAGGGGCTCAGTCGACTAGATGACGCCTTGCTCACGAAGCTGGCTAATCCTCTGGTCGTCGTAACCCAGTGACGCAAGGAGTGAGGCGTTATGCTGACCCGCGTAGGGCACATGACCCGGTGTCGTTACTGTACGACTGAAACTTGGTGCGGGGCTTGGCTGCAACACGCCATCCACTGTGGTGAAGGTCCCGCGTGCTTTATTGTGGGGATGCTCGGTGGCCTCTGACATATTCAATACCGGCGCGAAACAAGCGTCGGTGCCTTCAAGCAAATCGCACCACTGTTGACGTGTTTTACCCTTAAATACCTCCGCAATAATGCGCTTACCCTCTGGCCACTGGCTTTTATCCCACTGATTGGCAAAGACAGGGTGGTCCGCGAGCCCTAACTTGTCCATAAGGAGTGCGTAAAACTGTGGCTCCAATGCACAAATCGAGATGTAGTGGCCATCGGCACAGGGGTAATTGTCATTCCACGGTGAGCCGTAATCACTCCAACCACTGCCGGCCTCATCGGATAATTGACCGGTGTTATGCATCATCCGTAACAGGGTAGAAATATAGGCCGAGCCATCGGTAATGGCAGCATCCACGACCTGACCCTCGCCGGTACTTTTCGCATGAAATACCGCGCTTAGCACACCCAGTAACAGCACCATGGTGCCACCACCGACATCACCTACCAGGGTGAGTGGTGCTGTGGGTGGGCGATCGGGACCACTACCCGCCCACAGGGCGCCGCTGAGAGCAATGTAGTTGGGGTCGTGCCCCGCACTTTTTGCCAGGGGTCCGGTCTGGCCCCACCCCGTCATGCGCCCGTAAACCAAACGGGGATTGCGCTCCAGACAGACCTCAGGGCCCAAGCCCAGGCGCTCCATAACACCCGGCCGAAAACCTTCAATCAAAATATCGGCATCAGCAACCAGCGATAGTACGACATCGATAGCGGCAGGCTGCTTAAGATCGAGGGCTATAGAGCGCTTACCGCGGTTATAAATAGCAGCCTGATAGCCGTCAGCGGGCGCATCGCCACTTGCGGACTGGCTTGAACGTCGCTCTACCAACACCACGTCGGCACCCAAGTCGGCCAGCATCATACCGGCACAGGGGGCCGGGCCAATCCCAGCGATTTCGACCACTTTCAAACCGGCGAGGGGACCTTTGCTCATCTGCTATTCCTTATTCGAGACGCTATCGTTATTGGGTTTTGCAGTTTACGGTTTGGACCGATCGGTGCCTACCGTCCATTCAGACGCATAGCCACACATGATCTAAGCAGTGCGGCAGCCACTCACCATAGAGCGACGGCCTTTACTCGCCACCCACAAATTCCAGTTGACGCCATGCCTCATAAACCACCGTGGCAACACAATTGGACAAGTTCAGACTGCGTCTGGTGGGTACCATGGGTAGTCGAGCAACGATGACGGTATCGAGCTGGGCCAGGACATCGGCCGTCAAGCCCCGTGTTTCAGGTCCGAACACAAGGGTGTCAGTGGGCTGGTAGCCAACCTCTGTATAGACCTGATCGCCCCCAGTCTCGATGGCGATCAGACGCCGCTCGGGGTGTGCCTGGCAGTAGTGCTGTAACGATGACCACTCACTGACACGCGCATACTCATGATAATCAAGGCCAGCGCGACGCAGCCGTTTGTCTTCCAGCGCAAACCCCATGGGCTTAATCAGATGCAGGGCAAAGCCGGTGTTGGCACACAATCTAATAATGTTGCCGGTATTCGGTGGAATTTCGGGTTGGTACAGAACGACATGGGGCAGCATGATTTGCTCTCTAGACACGCGAGAGCACCCAATTAGCCCCATTCACTAAAGCGCCAAAACACAATGGGGCACTTGTCATTCGGCAAGACACCTAAAGCGATCGGTGGCAGCAACCAAGGCTGCGGTATTTGCCGGGTCAAATGCCGAGTGACCGGCGGTGGCAATCATTTGCAGCTCAGCTTCAGGCCATGCCTTGTGTAAATCCCAAGCACTCATGGCGGGGCAAACGACGTCGTAACGTCCCTGCACAATAACCGCTGGAATATGCCGAATACTGTCGATATTTTCGAGGAGCTGATTAGGGCTGGTAAAAAAGCCGCCGTTCACAAAGTAGTGACACTCAATGCGTGCCATAGGCAATGCAGCTTCGGGCTCATCAAGCTGCTCCATGAAGGCGCTGTTCTGCTCAAGGAAACTGGCAGAGGCCTCCCACACCGACCAGGCACGTGCCGCTTCCAACCGAACGGCTTCGTCATCACACGTCAAACGCTTGTAATAAGCGGCCACCAAATCATCGCGTTCTTCCGTTGGAATAGGCGCCAGATAATGCTCCCAGCTGTCGGGATACAGAGCGCAGGCACCCTCTTGGTAGAACCATCGGATTTCCTGAGGACGCAGCAGAAAAATACCTCGAAGCACGAGGGCGGTCACGGCCTGTGGATGGGTCTGGGCATAGGCCAATGCCAAGGTACTGCCCCAAGAACCACCGAACACCAGCCAGCGCTCAATGCTTAGGTGCGCCCGCAATCGCTCCATATCCGCAACCAGATGCCACGTCGTGTTGTCTTCCAACGACGCATGGGGCGTCGATCGTCCGCAACCACGCTGGTCAAACACAACAATGCGGTAAACACTGGGGTCGAAAAAACGCCGCGCTGCCTCGGTAGCGCCACCACCCGGGCCTCCATGCACGAAAACACAGGGTAATCCCATGGGATTACCGCAGACTTCGTAATACACACGATGGCCATCGCCAACATCCAGATGGCCATGCTCATAAGGATCGATGGGTGGATATAACTCAGGCATTAATCAACACTCTCAACAGAAGAAGGCACCTGGAGTTCCTTTAGTCCTTTCTTGAGACCAAGGGGGTGCCGCTATTGTTAAGACCCGAGTGTACACTGGGTATGCCGATCGACGTGACGTCTTTGTGTGTCGGATGGGGGCGGGTTTATCCTTCTTACCGTTGCCTAGGGCGTGTTAACACACACGAGTTGACGATCCAGCCAGGTTGCTGTTTCCTCTGCATACGGTGGGCGCATCAGTGCCAGATGGCCGCAATGCAAGTGCTTCGTATTTGCACCTCTTACCCAGGCAGCCAAGGCTTCAGATTGAGAGTCACGTGAGTACAACACGCTAACGTCAATTCCAGTTAGCTGTGGCTGCCGTCGAGCAATACGCTTTAAAACTTTTGCTTGCTGAGCTATCTCGCTATCGAGCAGATACCGCAATTCGTGTTGCGGTTTCGCTGAAGCCAACTGGCGGCGATTGCGGAGGAACATTTTTTTTGCCCCATGCAGCCATGAGCCAGATTGCATTGGGTCGATAAGCAGCAGCTTATGGACACGTATAGACAACGCTGCCAGATACTGAATTTGCTGGGTAGCCAATACAGCCCCCAAAGAGTAGCCGGCAATGATGACCCGTCGCTGCTCGGCAAGTTCTTTGATTTTACTTGCCAATACGCGGTGAAAGTTTTGCTCGTTTGCCCGAGGCACATCAGCCAGCAATGCCTGAAAGCTCACCCCGTATACCGTCAATTCAGACTGCAGGTGCCGCAAAATGTGGCCAAAGACCCAGGCATGGCCGCCAACACCGGGTATTAATATCATTAAATCGGTATCGGGTTTTCCTTGCCTCAAGCAGATAAGAGGCTTGCTTTGACGTTGAGTACTTGTTAACAACTGAGCCTGTTTGGCAATTGTTTGGGATTCGGCAAACTGATCCAGCGCCAACTTATAGCCAAAACGTTGCTCTAATAGAGTAATCAATTGCATAGCGGCCAATGAATCGCCACCCATCGAGAAGAAATTATCATCCCGACCAGGGCGCCGGCAGTTAAACAACTCTTCCCAGCAATCGGCTAACCAGTTTTCCAGCGTACCTTGTGGTGGGCCGCCAAGGCCGTCTGGGTGTAGTGTCACCTTGCCAAGAATTAGCCTGCGACACGCAGCGTAGTCGACTTTGCCTGAGGCTGTTTTGGGGATGCTATTAACAGCGATATAGCGTGACGGAATCGCGGCTGGTGGTAATTCCGTATAGAGGTAATCGCGCAACGCATCTACACAGGCGTTTTGGTGGTGTGCTTTAACCAAAACCACCAGCATCGCCTGCCGGTCGGGCAGCTCGCAGTAATCCACAACGGCATCTGCCCATTCCCCCTGGCTGCGAATGGCAACCTCGATTTCACCATAATCAAAGCGCCGACCATGGCGGCTAAATTGCCTATCTGCGCGACCCAGAATCGTTAGCTGGCCGTTTTCGTCAAAATAGCCACGGTCACCTGTTAACAAATAAGCGCCGTTGTGGTCGTTTTTAAATGTGGCTTGGGTTTGTTCAGGTGCATTCAAATAACCTTGGGCGAAGTACTTGCTGCGTACGCGGATGCTACCCTCTTGGCCAACACCCACCAATTCACCGCTCTCATCAATAATTTCTAGCTGGCAACCATGTGCCAAATTGCTTAACGGTGTGCCACCGTCACCTGCAAAGATTTGATCGCGGTAGCGGCCACAAATCATCGGTCCAGCTTCGGTTGAGCCGTAATTTGCGACCAGCTCAACATGGCGCCCAAAAACCTCTTGAAACCGATTTACATCCGACTTGAGCAAAGCGGCGCCAGATGTGAACACTCGACGTATTGCTGGGTTGTTGATTCTCGCCTCAGGCGCAGCTGTCAACAACCGAAGTAAAGCTGGTGAGCAATCTATTTGGTTAACGGGATTGTGTCGGGCAAATGCTTCAAACTCTACGACATTCGTATCGTTGGCCGGAAAGGCTCTCACGCACTGGCCG
The DNA here is from genome assembly GCA_913057135.1 of uncultured Halieaceae bacterium. GTDB lineage: Bacteria > Pseudomonadota > Gammaproteobacteria > Pseudomonadales > Halieaceae > Luminiphilus. The sequence continues at coordinate 40,671 of CAJXNM010000019.1, read as the reverse complement.
TTCAGTAGAACAGTTAAGCAAGCATTAAGGGTGCCCACATATGCGGGAGACCCGACAGTCAAAATAAGCTCACCTGGTTGGGCACTGGTAAGAGCGCCAAAAGAGTAGATGGCGTGTGAGTAACTGCGATGGCTGCGCACAACAATCTTGGGCTCACCTGTGGAGCCGCTGGTAGCCAGCAAAGCCGCTATATCGTCTGCTCGAACTGATATGTTCGCTGGCGTAGGCGCCTGTGTGTAGGTAGCTTGAATTGATAAGAGCTCAATACCGTAGCGTGTGCTTAATTGCTGTGCCGATTCCATACAACCATCATTGGTCAACAATAATTTTGCATTCGTTGCTTCTAGGATTTTTAGGTTTCGTTCCGGCGGTGAGTCCGGGTCGAGTGCAGTAAACACATAGTCAGAACTGAAAACAGCGCAAACCGCTACCATGTATTCCGCACCAAGTGGTAGCAACACGGCGACTACGCTTCTAGCTGGCAGTTTTTCCGCTAGAGATGTACGCACACAGGCTGCCCGCTTATGAATGACCGCGTGGCTTAGTCGCTCACCCGATGCTAACTCCAATACGGGTAAATCGGCATAATCGCCTGTGAGTTTCGCCAACATCTCGGCGACCGTCCAATCGTCGTCATACGTTTGTTGCCACCATTGTATTGGGGCTACAGCAGCCTCGTTCATCAACCATCCCCAGTATCAAAATAATCCTGAAACCGCATAAGGTTTTCCTCTTAGGCCTGCCATCGCTAGTGTGCAAAACGATCGTGGAAGCCTAGCTGCCGACAATCAACATCTCATAGCATGGGTTGGTGGATAAGCACGGATAACCCGAGTATTTTGACTGATAGGAGCTCGAACTGCTTTGTCATCACACGACAAACGCTTGTAATTGGCGACCACCAAAGCATCGCGCTCTCCCGTTGGGGTAGGCACCAGATAATGTTGCCAGCTGTCGGGATACAGAGCGCAGGCTATGAACACAAACTAGGTTTGCTAGTCATGGGTTCCCTGCGTCGGTGGCCGTCGAGTGTACACTGGGTTCGAAATAAGCGCCGAATCTGAGCGATGCTTCAACAATCCACATCATCACGATTCCCATAGCCGGCCTCTCGCTGGCTGCGCACCGCCAGCACAAACGCGGTATCGATTTCCGAAATGTACTGGTACAGGATGACGTAGCCCCCTGCAGCGCGGCCAACAATCAACTCCCGAAGTTCCTGCCGCATGGGGCGACCCATCAAAGGGCTATGGGCCAAAACCTCAATGGCATCAATCAGCCCCGCGACACGTTCATCAATACGGGAAGCTTCGTGTTGTGTGAGGTGATCGACAATACGCTCGAGATCGCTGGCGACCTCTGGTGCAAGCTCGATCCGTGCCACTGCCTTACTCGCCCAGGGCGCGAGCCGAGGGTAGCGCGATGGATTCGCCGACCAGCCGACGCTCGAGGTAGCCTCGCATCTCCGACCAAGGAATGGTCTTCCCCGTTTCGGCGATCACGGCGTAACGTCGATCCGCCTCGTCATAAAAACGATTCCGTGCTTCATCGGCTTCGATCCGATCCGAAATCGCCTCGAGGATCAATGCATGGGAAGTCATTCCCGTCCGCTCGGCGACGTTAGCGAGGCGTTTTTTCAGGTCAGCGGGCAGTCGAATAGTCGTTGTAGACATGATGATGCACTCCGCAATCCAAATACCTGAGCACAGTACCACAAATGTGCTACAACGCTGAATGATGTGACTGACAAAGCGGTCGAGGGCTCCCACAACAAAATGGAGATGATGACTCGAAGCGCGTATGGTTTCAGAAACCTTGAAGAGTGCCATCCCCCGCTATTGGGGTACGGCGAATCACCGGTATTGTGGCTGCAGCACAATTCGCCCAAAGCGATAGTGCACTAAACGGTTGCTGTAAAAAGGGGAGAATGGTGGGTCGTGCTGGGTTCGAACCAGCGACCAATTGGTTAAAAGCCAACTGCTCTACCGACTGAGCTAACGACCCGAAAACTGCTAGACTCTGCCGCAACCGACAGGGTTCTAAATGCGAGCCGCGTATCTTACGGATCCAGCACCAAAGTGCAAGCCTTTGTTTTGAGAACGCCAAACCAGTCACAACGGCTATTGCCTAACGAGCAGGACATATGATCAGGCCCTTTCACCTCGCCCTACCCACCACCGACTTAAACGCAACCAAAGGCTTCTATACAGAGCTACTACAGTGCAAGTTGGGCCGCTCCGATGACAGCTGGATTGATATTGATTTTTTCGGACATCAACTGGTATTTCACGACTGCGGTGGCCAGGCACTTCCCAATTACTACAACCCGGTCGACAAGCACCAGGTGCCGATCCCTCACTTTGGGGTTGTTTTATTGCCTGAAACCTTCAAGGAGCTCGCCGAACGACTGCATCACAAAGTCGCGTTTGTGGTAGAGCCCTCTGTGCGCTTTGAGGGCACCGCTGGCGAGCAGCACACAATGTTTTTCAAAGATCCCAATGGCTACGCGCTGGAATTCAAAAGCTTTGCGGACGATAAATTTATCTTTGAGCCTTTTGAAGATCAAAAGTAACGGGTAGGGTCAGCGACGCCAGCGGCTTCAAATCCTTCCCGGCGCAAACGGCAAGAGTCGCAGCGACCGCAGGCCGCGCCAGTCTCATCGGCCTGATAACAAGACACTGTCAGGCTGTAATCAACCCCAAGCGCGGTGCCCTGGCGAATAATGTCTGCCTTACTCATTGTAATAATGGGCGTGCAGATAGCGACGGGGCTTCCCTCTACACCCTCTTTAGTCGCCACCGCTGCGAGATTCTGAAACGCCTGAATGAAAGCCGGTCGGCAATCGGGATAACCGGAATAGTCCACCGCATTAACGCCTACATAAATCTCAGACGCCTGCACCACTTCCGCCCACCCCAAAGCAATGGATAGAAAAACCGTATTTCTGGCCGGTACATAGGTCACGGGGATTCCTTCGGTGGGGGTTGTCGGCACATCAATAGCATCATCGGTAAGCGCGGACCCACCAATACTCCGTAAATCGAGGGATACCACTTTGTGCACGGTGCCAGGAATCGATGCCGCCACTCGCTCTGCAGCCAGTAATTCGGCTCGATGACGCTGTCCGTAATCAAAACTTAAGGCGTAACATTCACGACCCGCAGCGTGCGCCATGGCCAAGACCGTTGCAGAATCTAGACCACCCGAGGTCAAGACAATGGCCCGTTCACTCATCTCACGCTCCTTGATGGTTTAATGACCAAGCCATTAATGGCCCGGGGCGTCATCCCAAAGTAACTTATGTAGCTGCAGCTGCAATCGTACAGCGAGCCCATCGTCGAGAATCCACTCGGCGAGATGACGCGGTGACAAGGTGCCATGGGTCGGTGACAACAGAACCTCGGCGACACGCCTAATCAACTGATACTCGTCAATTTTAAAACAGGCCCAGTCATAGTCTTGCCGCGAAGACAGAACAAACTTCACTTGATCGTGGGGCGTTAAATAGGCCACGTTAGCGTAGTCATTGCGATGGGACTCGCCAGAGTCCGGTGCTTTCAAATCCATCACACGACTGACACGGGTATCGACATGTTCAATCGATAGAGCCCCACTGGTCTCGAGGGATACCTCAAAACCCATGTCACAGAGCATAGTAAGCAATTCGAGGCATTCAGGCTGTGCCAGCGGCTCACCACCCGTGACGCAAACCCGACGGCAGTCAAACTCGGCAACACGGGCCAGAACCGTCTCGAGGGTCATGAGCTCACCTCCCGAGAACGCGTAAGCCGTGTCGCACCACACACAGCGCAGTGGACAACCCGTTAAACGAACAAATACGGTCGGCAGACCCACCGTCCGCGATTCCCCCTGCAGGGAGTGAAAAATCTCGGTGATACGCAACTGCGCTGCGTTAGCTCGCACGGATAACGCGGGCATCAGAAGTTCTGGTCAATAAAGTCTTGGGCGTACTGGGCTGCCGGATGTGACGGGTGCTCAGCAATGACACGATTCAAATAGTCACGACTCTGTTCGCGGTTACCCTTCAAAAAATGCACCCTACCAAGTTTATACAGTGTGTCAGGCACCTTGTTGTGCTCGGGGTACTGATCGAGCAATAACTTAAAATTCTGCCGTGCCAATTCAGGTTCAGCCGGTGTTACCACCAAATACAACTCCCCTAGCCAATAGTGTGCATTGGGGGCGTAGCGACCTAGTGGGTAGGTGCTTAAAAACTCATTGAAAGCCATCACCGCCTGATCAAATGACCTAGATTTCACTAACTCGTAGGCATTTTGATAAGCGGCTTTTTCGCCTATTTCCGGCGCAGCACTGCTTGCCGTGGACGTTACTGACGTTTCATCGACGGGCTCAGGGTCAGCATCTTCACTACTCTCTGGCGACGCTATCGCATCTAGCTGTGCCAAACGACGATCGATATCAATGTAACGCTCGAGACCTTGTTCTTGTAGCTTGCGGATTTGATCTGCCTGTTCTTCGACGCGGCCATTGAGGCGCATGATCTCTTCCTGCAGGCGCTGGATCCGGATCACAAGACCGCCCAGGCTATTGTCGTCACCCATAGAGGGTTTGACGGCTGTAGGGTCATCCACTGGCACCGCCAGGGTTGTGGCCCCGGTGTAAGGACGAATACCCGGCTGTACAACCGCCCCAGCAGTCCTATCAGTTGACGCGGTCTCACCGAGCGAGTCCGATGAGGCAGGGGACTCGACGGGCATCGATTGCACTGCATCTGCGCGCCGCTGGGCCGCTCGCTCCGCTTCCACGTCGATATAATCCTGGGCAGTGGCAGCCACCCCCCAGCAATAACTGAAAAAGCCGACCACAAGAGTCGGCTTGGTCAAGAAGCGCATGAAATGCTACCTCAGTTGGCGTGCTTTAATTCCACGCGACGGTTCTGAGCCCAATTGGCCTCGCCAGAGCCGTAAGCGATGGGGTTTTCCTCACCGTAGCTGATGGTTTCAATGCGATATCCGGGTACACCGTTGGCGACCATATAATCTCGTACGGCATTGGCACGACGCTCACCCAGCGCCAGGTTGTACTCTCGGGTGCCTCGTTCATCGGTGTGACCCTCAAGACGGATACGATGATCGTTGCCCATCATAGCCGCTATGTGGGCGTCGATAGCCACACGCGCTTGATCGGTGAGTGCAGAACTATCGAACGCAAAATAGAAAACGCGTCCGGCTGCAGCCGCCGCTTTCTCCATTTTTTCCTGCTTGGCAGCCGCAGCCGCCTCAGCGCGGGCTTGGGCTTCTTGAGCTGCCGCCTGTTCTGCAGCCGCCGCCTCTGCAGCGGCTGCCTCGGCCGCAGCCGCCTGCGCCGCTTCAGCTTCCTGTTGTTGAGTCTCGGTGCTGGAGCACGCTGCGAGCAGCAAGCTGGCCAGCGCAATCGACGCGAATTTGCCTGCAACGGGGAGTACTTTCATGGAACGATCCTATGCTTAGTCTAAAAGGGGTGACGCCTCACCGCGTAATGTAGCGCATCGCGGGCAAGTTGTTGAGACTTGGCGCAATTTTTTGATACACAGATTGCCAGTATATAGGCAATTTGCAACATCCGCTTTCACTGTATGTAGGGCGACCATGCGGGTTCCTGCACACTACCCGAACGTGCCGGCAAACTGAAACTGATGCCACCGTCCACGGATACGGCACCCAGAATACTATCGTCACCCCGCTTGGTGGCGTAAAGCACGATGGACCCATTGGGCGCAATGGTCGGACTCTCATCTAAATCCGTCGACGTCAGTACGGTTAGCCGCTCGGTCACCAAATCGAAGACAGCGATGTGAAAGCGTCCGTCCCGTTGATGCACCAGGGCAACGTTTCGTCCATCTTGGGCGACACGGGCTCGCGCATTGAACGGCCCTTCGAAGGTCACGCGGCTAATAGCGCCAGAGGCCAGATCATAACGATAAATCTGGGGGCGGCCACCTCGATCTGAGGTGAACAAGAGCGACTTGCCATCGGGCATCCAAGTTGGTTCCGTATCAATGGCGTAGTGACGGGTCAAACGACGCAAACGCTTAGTCGACAAGTCCATGAGATAGATATCGGGGCTGCCGTCTTTCGATAACACCATGGCCATTTGTTTGCCGTCGGGAGACCAAACCGGGGAATTGTTTAGTCCAGTGAAGTTGGTCAGCTGCTCGCGCGCACCGGTGCGCAAATTCTGGCGATAGATGGCAGGCCGTGACGTTTCAAAGGAGACATAAGCCACCTCATCACCAGCGGGCGACCATGAGGGCGCCATAATCGGCTCGCGACTCTCCAATAGAACGATGGGACGAGCACCATCGGCGTCCGCCAAGGTTAATCGATAGAAATCTTTACCCGTCGGATTACGGGTCACGGATACGTACAACAGACGGGTGGCAAAGGCACCGGGAATACCCGTCAGGGTTTCATAGACCGCATCGGCAACACGGTGGGCCAACATCCGTATCTCGAGGACCGAGCCCTCTACGGTACCCGCCTCGATTTCTTGCTCGCGGCTACTATCAAATAACTGCCAATTGATTCGCACCCGGCTCGAGGGCGCAGGCTCGACACGGCCGACTAAGACGTAGTCACTATTGATGGCACGCCAATCCCGGAAGTAAATATCAGAGCCTCGACTGGGGAAGCTCAACATGTCGCGTCGCTCCACCGGGGCAAATTGTCCGCTACGGACCAAGTCCGCATCGACAATACGCGCAACATCCTCTGGGGCGGCACCTGTGCCTGTCCATGCAAAGGGCACCACCGCAATGGGAGTTGGATTATCGATCCCTTGGGTGATCTCAATCTGTAACTGGGCCTGTGCCGAACCACAAGCAACCAACCACAACGCTAGCAAGGTGGTGTTAAAAAAACGCATTAGTACCTCAAATCTTCGGGTCTAAATATCAATTGAAAACGCCTGAACTCGCGCTCGAAAACAGCGGGCTCAAGTTGTTGAACCTCAGGAAAGCGTCCCGCCCGCTCAACCGCACTGATCGCACTTCGATCAAAGGCGTTATTGCCGCTGGTTTGCAATACACTGACGCCGGCGACGTCGCCTGTGGGCACCAGGGCGATTTCCAGTATCGCCTGCATACCATTGCGCGCGGACGGCGGCCTAGTCCAGCGACTAATGACCGCCTGTTGAATAATAGCCGCCACAGCATCGGTGGCTGACGCCGCTGTATCGCCCTCGACCGGTTGCTCACCGGCAAGGGCAGATTCCAACTCTTGCAATGTCATAGCCGCCAACTGCTCTGTATCGAATGCAGCGCTGTTACTGGCGGCCTCTGTCTGATCTGGGGCAGCCGGCTCCGCCGAAACCGTGGGCGCAGGGGCAGGCTCAGACTCGACGACAGTGGTCGCGGTTAGCGCAGGCTTAGGCACAGGCTTTGGTTTCAGTTCAGGCTTGGGCTTGGGCTTGGGCTTAGGTTTTGGCACAGGCGTAGCGGTCGATGTGGCGCGGGGACGCAAGCTGTCAGCACTTACCAGAGAGGCCTTAATGGCCACCGGCTGTGCCTTGCGTGCTTCGACGGTGCGAACCTCTGTCCATCGCCAAAACAGGGCCCCAAAGACCAGTCCGTGCAGCAACAGTGTCATGAGCACCGGGGCACCGAACCACGACAGTCTGTGCAGCCATTCGGTCACGGGCTAGCCGGTTCCTCGGTGACCAGACCCACCGACGGTGCTCCGGCGGCCTGTAGGACAGTCATCAAGCTAACAACCTGCCCGTAGGGCACAGCCGCATCGCCCCAAACCAACACAGATTTATCGGGGTCACGGCGCATAATGGTCGCAACCCGTTCTTTTACCGTCACGAGCTCTAAGGCTTGATCCTCATTGGCCCCCAAGTTCAAAAACAGCTGACCCTGACTATCAATAGAGACGATAAGGGGTTCGCTGTCTTGATCGGGCACCGGTTCCGCCGATGCCTTAGGCAAATCCACCTGTACACCCTGCATCAACATCGGTGCCGTCACCATGAAGATAATGAGCAGCACCAACATGACGTCGATGTAGGGAACCACATTGATTTCAGCCATTGCCCGGCGCTTGCGCACGTCATTTCACTCCGCTTTGACGCGCCCGACGGGCATAAGCTTGACGCTGTAAAATGCCAAGAAATTCATCGACAAAGGAATCGTAACGGTTCACCAAATTGTCGACCCGCGCAGTGAACCGGTTGTACGCAAGCACCGCTGGAATCGCTGCGAATAGACCCATGGCTGTCGCAATGAGGGCTTCAGATATGCCAGGTGCTACCGTTGCCAATGTCGCCTGGGTGGCGTTTGCCAAGCCGCGGAAGGAGTGCATGATGCCCCAGACAGTGCCAAACAATCCTATGTAGGGGCTGGTAGAACCCACCGAAGCAAGAAAGGGCAGATTCGTTTCGAGCCGCTCAGTCTCTCGCATGGTTGCCACTCGCATAGCCCGCTTCGCCCCCTCGAGAATAGCCTCGGTTTCAATGTCCGACTGCATCGAGAGACGTGAAAACTCCTTAAAACCGGCACGAAAAATACTCTCGAGACCAATCGGTAAATTGCCCTCGTTCACCGCCACATTGCCTTCACGATAGAGCTTCGCAAGATCAATACCTGACCAAAATTGGTCTTCAAAAGCGAGAGAGTCACCGTCTGTTCGACGCAACAACATGATGCGTTGAGCAATCATGTACCAGGACACAATAGACGCTAAAAACAGCAGCAACATGACCGCCTGAACGGTGATGCTGGCACCCAGTATCAGCTCCAGAAAACCCAATTCATCGTTCACTTACTTTCTCCAACTTGCCATTAATGACTGCCTTGCTCTGTATTCGACTCAGAAATCAATGTCATTCTTAAGGTTCTCGGTAAACGTTTGGGACGCCCGCTATCGGCAGCAATAAGGGCTATGGTCACCGTGCCCTCTGCCAAACAACAGCCGTCTCGATACACACATTGACCAAAGGTGATGCTCGCTGCAGCGACCGAGTGCACTACCGCAGACACTTGCAGCTGGTCGTCGAGACGGGCAGATTGGCGGTAGCTAAGGGCCACATCCGTCACAACAAACAAACCATCGCCACCCAAGAACGCCGCTTTTTCGTAACCTAGGCTTCGCATGAACTCAGTACGAGCGCGCTCAAAGTACTTCAAGTAGTTCACATAGTAGACGATGCCACCCGCATCGGTATCTTCAATATAGACCCGAATGGGCAGGAGAAATTCCCCGCTCACCGGCCCCCTCCCCTGGGGTCCTGCTCAAAATCCAAAGGTAATGTATCGGGTGTATCCGCACGGGGCATGGGTATATCGAAATGCGCATAAGCGCTGCGGGTAGCCATACGCCCCCGTGGCGTCCTAATCAGGTAGCCCTGCTGAATAAGATAGGGCTCGAGCACGTCTTCAAGGGTGCCACGCTCCTCCGATAAAGCAGCCGCCAGACTATCAATACCTACCGGACCGCCATCGAACTTCTCTATGAGCATCAGCAGTAAACGTCGATCAAGATGGTCAAATCCTCGCTGATCCACACTGAGCATATCGAGGGCCTGCCGCGCGACATCGGCCGAAATATGTCCATCGGCTTTCACTTCAGCAAAATCTCGAACACGTCGCAGTAGGCGATTGGCAATACGAGGCGTTCCTCGAGAGCGGCAGGCAACTTCGCGAGCGCCACCTTCGTCCATGGCGATATCGAGTAGCCGCGCCGATCGAGCTACGATTTTGGCCAAGTCGTCAACACCGTAAAATTCCAGCCGCTGCACAATACCGAAGCGATCGCGCAGGGGCGATGTCAACAGCCCTGCCCGAGTGGTGGCCCCAACCAGGGTGAACGGAGGCAAATCGAGCTTAATTGAACGAGCAGCTGGACCATCGCCAATCATGATATCGAGCTGGTAATCCTCCATAGCCGGGTACAGGATTTCTTCAACATAGGGGCTCAGACGATGAATCTCATCGATAAACAAGACATCACCCGGCTCAAGATTGGTCATTAGCGCAGCGATGTCGCCGGCTTTCTCCAGCACCGGGCCACTGGTTGTTTTCAGTGCAACACCCATCTCGTGGGCGATGATGCTGGCAAGGGTAGTTTTACCCAGCCCCGGGGGACCAAAAATCAATGTGTGGTCGAGGGGCTCCCCCCGACCTCGGGCCGCCGCCAAGAAGATAGACATTTGCTCACGGACAACCGGCTGCCCCATGTAGTCGTCCAAGGTTTTCGGTCGAATAGCCCGGTCGATGGCTTCGTCGGCATGACTTTTCGGTTCGGCGGCTACCAGTCGATCGGTTTCAATCATGATCAAGCCCTCGGTGCCGCTGCTTTTAGCGCACGTCGAATCAGCTCGGCACTGGATGTGACCTCGGCATCATCAACCGCCGACAACCATTTCGCCGCTTCTGCGGGCTTGTAACCCAAAGCGACCAAGGCCTGTTCCGCTTCGGCCCGATAATCAAGCAGCGGTGTTACGGACACAGTGGTTTGCCCGGTGACTGCCGGTGATAGCTCCTCGAGCCACTTACCTGCCTTATCTCGCATTTCAACCAGCAGGCGCTCGGCGGTGCGCTTACCCACACCCGGCAAGGCAACTAGCGCGCTGAGATCATCACGCTGTAAACACTGTGCAAACGCCCTTGCGTCCATGCCTGACAATAGGGTCAGGGCCAGTCGAGGCCCAACGCCACTGACTTTAATCAGCTCCCGAAATAACCGCCTATCTTCAGCTTCGGCAAACCCATAGAGCAATTGAGCGTCTTCACGAACCACGAAGTGGGTTAGCAGCGACACTTCACAATCCAGCTCGGGCAGCTGAAACAGCGTGGTCATGGGCACCTGCAATTCATAACCCACGCCACCCACATCGACTAAAATATCCGGTGGTGATTTCGACACCAGCACACCGCGTATAAACCCGATCATAAATGACTCGATTGCAAACGACCGCGGCGCATGGCACCCGATGCCAAGGCACTCAATCCCTGCTGGGAGTGCGCATGACAGAGCGCCGCTGCCAGACCATCGGCGGCATCTTCGGCAGGTTCGCCGGGCAAGTTGAGTAGCGTTTTAACCATGTGCTGTACCTGCTCCTTGGTAGCGGCGCCGGTGCCGACCACCGCTTGTTTGATGGCCCGCGCGGAATACTCATGCACCACCATGTTACGGCTGACACAGGCAACCATAGCAGCACCGCGCGCCTGACCCAGCTTCAACGCCGCACCTGCACTACGGGCCATAAACACCTCTTCGATGGCAGCTTGCTCGGGGGAGTACTCGTCAATTAGCGCGTTGAGGTTCTCAAACAAAACCGCCAGACGAGGCGCCAGGGGTTGATCCACTGGTAGTCGAATAACACCGCTGGTCACATAGGTGGGCTTGCCCTTGGACACGGACACGATGCCAAAACCGGTTTTTCGTGACCCCGGATCAATACCCAAAACCAACGCCATAGTTGCCGCTCCCCTTTCGTCCTATTGTGACGCAAGAGTGGCCGCAGGTCACAGCGCGGATTCAGGATTTATGACACATCGACCTTGCGCAGACGAATATTGAGCTCTCTGAGCTGCGCTTCCGAGACAACACCGGGAGCGTCGGTCATGACACAGTGAGCCGATTGGGTTTTCGGGAACGCGATAACGTCGCGAATGGACTGGCCACCCACCATAAGCATCACCAAGCGATCGAGACCGAAAGCAATGCCCCCATGGGGTGGTGCACCGTATTTCAGTGCCGACAGCAAGAAACCAAACTTCTCTTCTGCCTCGACGCTGCCGATGCCCAAAATATCGAATACGGTTTGCTGCATGACAGGGTCAAAAATACGGATACTACCGCCACCCACTTCACTACCGTTCAATACCATGTCATAGGCGCGAGACAGCGCCGCTGCGGGGTTTTCCCGCAGGGCGTCCACCGAACAGGCGGGCGCGGTAAACGGATGGTGTAGGGGCGTTAGGCCGCCATCGCTAGTTTCTTCAAACATGGGGAAATCAACCACCCATAGGGGCGCCCAACCCTCGGCCACCAAACCCAACTGTTCGGCAACTTTCAACCGTAAGGCGCCCAGAGCCTCATTGACCACTGATCGCTTATCGGCGCCAAAGAAAACAATGTCACCATCACGGGCATCGAGCCGCTGCATCAACTGAGTGACAACATCGTCTGACATGAATTTGAGAATGGGCGATTGCAAACCTTCGGTGCCCGCGCTTAGGTCATTAACCTTTATCCACGCCAGACCCTTGGCGCCATAGATACCAACAAACTTGGTGTAGTCATCAATTTCTTTGCGACTGATGACAGCACCGCCGGGGACCTTCAAGGCGGCAACACGACCAGCCGGGTCATCGGCGGGCCCACGGAACACTTTAAAATCCACCTGCTGCATTAGATCGTCGATGGATACCAGCTCTAAATCAACGCGCAAATCGGGCTTGTCAGAGCCGTAGCGTTCCATGGCCTCATGCCAGGTCATACGGGGAAATGCGGGTAGCTCTACTTGGCAGTGCTCTGCCAGCAACGATCGCACCATACGCTCAGCGATGGCCATAATGGCTTGTTCATCGAGAAACGCGGTCTCAATATCAATTTGCGTGAATTCAGGCTGGCGATCGGCACGCAAATCTTCGTCACGGAAACAGCGCGCGATTTGGTAGTAACGATCAAACCCAGACACCATTAGCAGCTGTTTAAAGAGTTGTGGTGATTGTGGCAAGGCAAAAAACTCACCCTGATGGGTTCGACTGGGCACGAGGTAATCTCGCGCGCCCTCGGGGGTTGCACGGGTCAGTACCGGGGTCTCAATATCGAGAAACCCTTCGCTCTCAAGAAAGGTTCTGACGCTGTGGCTGATCCGCGAGCGCATAATCAAGTTGCGCTGCATCTCGGGTCGACGAAGATCCATATAGCGATACTTCAGTCGAACGTCCTCACCCACAGACGCGTGAGCATCGAGAGGGAACGGCGGCGTCCCGGCAACACTCAAGATTTCGAGCGCTTTACCCAGCACCTCGATCTGACCCGTGGCCATGGCGTCGTTAACCGTCGACTCGCTGCGTGCACGCACTCGCCCCGTGATTTTCAGGACATACTCCGATCGAACTCGATCAGCGCGTTCAAAGTGCTCTTCAGTATCGGGATCGAACACCACTTGAACGACGCCCTCTCGGTCACGCATGTCGAGGAAGATGACCCCACCGTGATCGCGACGACGGTCAACCCATCCACACAGAGTTACTGTTTCATCAATGTGTGACGCTCTTAAAGAGCCACAGTAATGGGTACGCATAATAGGTCCGCCGTTTGGATAGTGGGGTAAGCCGCGAGCTAGGCCGCTGGCTGTTTATCGCTAGTGCTGCTTGTGGATTTACTGTCACCGGAAGATGAGCCAGTGTCTTTTGAGCCACCATCCCCCGCTAGATTTTTCTTGTTACCGGTTTTGAAGTCGGTTTCATACCAGCCACCGCCGGCCAACCGGAACGAGGGCGCGCTGACACATTTTTTCAGAGTCGCTTTACCACAGGCGGGGCAATCGACAAGAACCGGATCGGAAATCTTTTGAATGGCTTCCATGCTGTGACAGCAATCAGCGCATTGGTATTCGTAGATAGGCACTTTGCATCTCTCCTCAAAACGCGCTCTCGCGCACCGAGGCCGTAGATGAGGTCATTTGGGTAAAAACACAAGAGCGCAAAGAGTACCGCAGGACTCGCGTTTTAGGAAGGCGGTTGAAGCCGTGTTAGAGGTCAGCGACCCCTAACACAACCTCGGCGGCATCAGGAATTGGAAAATTCCTTCATTCTCTTCAGCGGACGGATTTTGACCGCTGTGCTCGCCGGCTTGGCTTTAAACATGGTTTCTTCGCCTGTAAAGGGGTTGGTTCCCTTGCGGGCGCGCACCGCGGGCTTGCGCACTGTAGTGATCTTCATCAACCCAGGGATGGTGAATTCACCGATAGCGCGCTTCTTGATGCTACCCTCAATCAAAGACTCCAACTCACCAATAACATTGGTGACCTGCTTCTTGCTAAGCCCTGTGCTGTCAGCGATGTTGCCAATGATTTGGGTCTTGGTCATTTTTTCCTGAATCGCCTTCACCTTTGCAGGCGCCTTCTTAGCAGGTGCCTTGGCAGCTCCTGCTGCTTTAGCGGGCGCTTTTTTAGCAGCCGCTTTTACCGGTGCCTTTTTGGGTGCTGCGGCTTTTTTAGCGGGCGCTTTTTTAGCGGCGGGGGCGGCCTTAGCAGGGGCCTTCTTCACAGGGGCCTTTTTTGCCGCTGCCTTCTTGGCAGGGGCTTTTTTTGCCGGGGCTTTTTTGGCTGCGGTTTTTTTAGTTTTTGAACGGTAACACTGAACCGCCGACAACAACTGTCAACACAGGTGACGTCATTCAGCATTCCGATTCAACCTCAGCATCAACCAGAACAAAAGGGCCGAACGGCTGTTACGACTGAAAAGTTGAACGGATAGGCGTGTCACCAACAGTGTCCATAGTACTGTTGCCAACCCAATCCCTGCTCGTAGAATGCCTGCACAAACAAACCTACATGGAACTCAATTAATGCGCGCCAGTACCTTTCTTATGTCGACCCAAAAAGAAACCCCTGCAGATGCCGAGGTGATTAGCCATCAGTTGATGATGCGCGCCGGACTCATTCGACGCATCGCCGCGGGCATCTACACCTGGATGCCAATGGGGCTTCGTGTATTGCGCAAGGTAGAGGCCATTGTGCGCGATGAAATGAATCGCGCCGGCGCGCTTGAAATTAGCATGCCGGTTGTTCAACCCGCTGAGCTCTGGCAGGAATCCGGTCGATGGCAACACTACGGTCCTGAGTTAGCGCGCTTAAAAGATCGACATGATCGGGAGTTTTGTCTAGGGCCTACCCATGAAGAAGTCGTGACCACCCTGGGCCGCAACGAAATCAAAAGCTATAAACAGCTGCCGCTGAATTTCTATCAAATTCAAACCAAATTCCGCGACGAGATACGCCCGCGCTTCGGCGTTATGCGCTCACGAGAGTTTGTGATGAAGGATGCCTACTCCTTCCATGTCGACCATGGGTCCTTGGAGCAAACCTATTGGCGTATGCACGAGGCGTACACGGCTATCTTCACGCGCCTTGGCCTCGACTTTCGTCCGGTGGAAGCGGATACCGGTTCTATTGGCGGCAGTCATTCACACGAATTCCATGTGCTGGCAGAATCGGGTGAAGACGATATCGCTTTCTCTGATGGCAGTGACTTTGCCGCTAATGTGGAGCTAGCCGCCGCACTACCGCCATCGGTATCAATAGCATCGAGCACCGCAGTACTCGAGGAATTCGCAACACCCAACGTAAAAACCATCGATGATTTGGTGGCGGCTGCAGACATCGCGATCACCGACACGGTCAAAACCTTGTTTGTCAAAGATGAACAAGGTCAGCCAGTGGCATTAGTATTACGCGGCGATCATCGACTAAATGAGATTAAAGCCGAGAAGCTCGACGGTATCGCAACACCTCTCGCCATGGCCAGCGAGGAAGAAGTGCTGGCGCTAACCGGCGCGGGCTTTGGATCGCTGGGACCCGTCAACTTGAACTGCCGAATTATTGTGGACCATGCCGCTGCCGCCATGGCTGAGTTTGTCTGTGGCGCCAATAACAATGGCTTTCACTTCAAAGGTGCCCAGTGGCAGCGCGATGTTGGCAACATAGAAATAGCCGATATACGTAATGTGGTGTCAGGAGAGCCGAGTCCCTGCGGCAATGGCACTATCCAAATTCGACGGGGCATCGAGGTCGGTCATATCTTCCAGCTGGGCACCAAGTACTCGGAAGCGATGGGGGCAATGGTGCTCGATGAAAACGGTAAAAGTGTGCCCATGTCCATGGGCTGTTATGGCATTGGTGTTACCCGCATCGTGGCCGCTGCGATTGAGCAAAATCACGATGACAAGGGCATCATTTGGCCGGCGGCCATGGCACCTTTCGATGTGGCTATTGTGCCGCTCAATATGGATAAATCCGAGGCAGTAGCCAAGGCCACCGAAAGCCTCTACGCCCAACTACTGGCCGCCGGCATCGACGTCTTTCTCGATGACCGCAAAGAGCGTCCCGGGGTCAAGTTTGCTGAAATGGAGCTTGTGGGTATGCCACTGCGAGTCACCATTGGGGATAGGTCCCTAGCGGAGGGCAACATAGAGTTGCAACTACGCACGTCCAACGAGGCCCAGTCAGTGCCCCTAACCGATGCGTATGGCTGTATTATGGGGATGCTCGCGCGGGAGACACCACCCCAATGATCGATCTGAAACTGCTGAACCGCTGGAATACCGATCTCGGCAAAAGCATTTCAGCGGTTGGCACCGACGCTTTTTTTCCGTCGTTATATGAGGCGTTACGCCGGTTGGTCAAATTATCGTGGCCGCAGATATGGCTATATCACCGGGACTTGCCTCCCTGCGTGCTACACCACGATATTCCGCCCAAGTACCAAGCGATTCAAATCGATCGGTACTTGGACGGCCCCTATCGGGAAGATCCATTTTACCAAATCTCTATGAGTGGACCGCGCAACACTATCTACCGGCTGAACCGAATAACCGGCGGCATGTTTGAAGAGTCGGGCTACTTTACGAACTACTATTCCAAAACCGGCACCGCCGATGAAGTCATTTTTCTGTCCCGACTTGACGATGGTAATGTGGTTCACCTGTCGGTGATGCGTACCAAGCAGCAGGGTGAATTCACCCAAGAAGAATACGATCTTTTATATGCCGTTGCCGATCCGATCTCCGCCATCATCAAAGTGCACTGCCAGCACGACGACTTCGCTATCAATAATTTGTTACAGCCGGGGCTGGATGCTCAAATCGATTTGGCGTTTCGCACCTTCGGTCAAGACTTCGTGAGTAAGCGTGAACGCGAAGTACTCGAGCTGATGCTGCGAGGTTACGGTGCTGACACCACCGCTGAGCGCTTTGATATCTCACTGGAAACCGTACGTCGACATCGCAAAGCCATCTATAAAAAGCTCGATGTAAACTCTCAATCTGATCTCTTTGCCCTGTTTATCAATGTCATGCCGTTTATTGGTGAGGCGCGGGGCGGCGATCCCCTGAGCGTCTACATGTCTTAATCAAGGCGCCTATATCTCCAAAGCTTTCCCCGCCACTCAACATAGCCGCGCCCACAGGCGGCTTTAAGCAAAAACCAGAGTGGACTTCCCTTGCCCCTTATGGGGTAGCCAATAAATTGTTCCGATCGGTACCGACAGGCACTCTGTGACGAGTGTAATGACAGGTCAGTGCGACATGAGCCGCGAAATCGAATTATTTTTAGAGGCCTATCCATCGGTATCGATGATTGAGGCCTTAATCACCGACTGCAACGGCGTTGCCCGTGGCAAACTGGTGCCCAGAGCCAAGCTACAGAGCGTGACCAAAAACGGCCTAAAATTGCCGAAGTCTGCACTCAGTCTCGACATTTGGGGTCGAGACATTCCCGAACTCGCGTTTGCTAATGGTGATATCGACGGTTACTGCCGGGTGGTAGAGGGCTCCCTGCGACCCATGCGAACGGCACGGGGACTCGATCAGGGTCAGCTGCTGATCACCATGTACGACGAAAATCACGAGCCCTTCATGGGCGATCCGCGCCAGGTCTTGGCGAGCATGGTGCGGCGCTTCAACGCCCGTGGACTGCGCCCCTGTATGGCCGCTGAACTTGAATTTAGCCTGTTACCCGATCCAGGTGCCGACAGGCCACTCAGTCATGCACTGCGTGGACAGGCATCGGTAGCGGGTAATTTGTACGCACTGGAAGAACTCGATAAACACGCGGATATGCTCGAAGCGCTGCGCGAAGCCTTCGAAATTCAGGGTCTGCCTTACGAAGGGATCGTGAAAGAAGCCGCCCCTGCTCAGTTTGAAGTCAACATGGCCCACAGCGATGATGTGATGGTACTAGCGGATCACATCATCCGTATGCAGCGTTGCATCCGTGTTGTGGCGGCCCGCTTCAATATGATCGCAAGCTTTATGCCCAAACCTATGGACGAGCACGCTGGCAATGGCATGCACGTGCACTGCAGTATGCTCGACCAGCAGGGCAACAACGTGTTCAACGACGGCTCTGAAGCCGGCACTGACTTACTGCAGAAAGCGATTGCCGGATGTCTCGATACCATGGCTGATTCCATGCTGATTTTTGCGCCCAGCTTTAACGCCTACCGTCGTTTCCAAGCGGGTAACCATGCGCCGACCGTGCCCACCTGGGGTATGGATAATCGCACCACGGCGGTACGGGTACCTGCAGGCCCACCGCAAGCGAAACGCCTTGAACATCGCGTTGCCGGCGCCGATGCCAACCCCTATCTCGCTCTCGCTGCGGTGCTTGCTGGCATTTTGCACGGTATCAATGATGAGTTAGAACCCCCGTCTGCGGTGGAAGGTAACGCTTGGGAAAAAGAGCACGACGCCCCCGACTTACCTGTGCTCATGTCCACTGCTATTGAGCATTTCGAGCAATCCGAGTTTGTGGCCAAGTACCTGAGCACCGAATTCCAAACCTTGTTCAGCAAGACCAAATGGCAAGAGCTTGATGAGTTTCAGCGTCGCGTGACAGAGTTCGAGGTGGAGACCTATTTGCGCGGCTAAGGCAGCCAGCGCCAACCGTCAGGCGTGGCAAAGGTGTCAGATGGGGCTGAACCAAACTGCCCCCGAGACGTAAACACGACTCTGCTGAAAAGGAATGGGAAGCCCATGTCTGACTTGTACGATCTGAACGCAACCGATGTCACAGGCAGCCCCGTTGCATTGTCGAGGTTCAAGGGCCGCGTCTTGTTGATTGTTAACACCGCCTCGAAATGTGGTTTCACACCCCAATACGAGGGATTGGAAGCCCTCCAGAGCCGCTTTCACGAGCGCGGTTTTGATGTTCTAGGATTCCCCTGTAATCAATTTGGGCACCAAGAGCCAGGCAGCGACAGCGACATTGCCGAGTTTTGCAGCACACGCTTTAGCACCAGCTTTCCATTGTTCAGCAAAATCGAGGTCAATGGACCCAATGCTCATCCGCTCTATCAGTATTTAAAGAAGCAAGCACCCGGTGTCTTGGGGACTGAGGCCATCAAATGGAATTTCACAAAATTCTTGGTCGATGGCCAGGGCAAGGTTGTCAAACGATACGGTTCGCAAACCAAGCCCGAGGCTATTGCTGCTGATATCGAGGCACTTCTAGCAGGGGCCTAAAGCACTTATAGCGATGGCAGCCGCCGCGCCCCCTTAATGCTCGCGGGTTGCCCTAAAGCGGATATCGGGCCAGCGCTCCTCCATGAGCGATAAATTAACCCGTGTCGGTGCCAGGTAGGTGAGATAACCGCCCCCATCCTCCGACAAGTTATCCGCGGCTTTCTTGCGGAACTCCTCGAGCTTGCGCGGGTCATCTGCTTCCACCCAACGGGCCGTGTAAACACTCACGGGCTCGTACACCGCCTCGACCTTGTACTCATCCTTGAGGCGATAGGCCACAACGTCGAACTGTAACTGCCCAACCGCACCCACAATGAGATCGCTGTTATTGAGCGGCGAGAATACTTGGGTTGACCCCTCCTCCGAGAGTTGTTGCAGACCCTTTTGCAGCGCCTTCATTTTCATTGGATCTTTCAGACGAATACGACGAAATAACTCCGGCGCAAAGTGCGGGATTCCGGTGTATCTCAGGTCATCGCCCTGAGTGAAGGTATCGCCAATTTGCAAAGTGCCGTGGTTGTGTAAGCCAATAATGTCCCCCGAAACCGCCTCTTCCACGAGCACGCGCTCGCCGGCCTTAAAGGACACCGCATCGGCTATACGAATATCTTTCCCAGTCCGCACATGGCGCATTTTCATACCCTTGTCATAGCGACCTGAGCAGACGCGGACGAAGGCAATCCGATCCCGATGTTTTGGATCCATATTCGCTTGTATCTTGAACACGAAGCCCGAAAACTGTGACTCGTAAGGGTCAACTTCACGACTCTGCGTGGACCGTGCTAACGGTGCCGGTGCCCATTCAACAAACTGATCGAGCATTTCTCGAACACCAAAGTTGCCAAGGGCAGTACCAAAAAATACGGGTGTCAACTGACCAGCCAGAAAGAGCTCCCGATCAAAACTGTGACTGGCGCCACGCACCAGCTCAATCTCTTCGCAGAAATTATCGTACTCATCGTCGAGTAACGCCCGCGCCTCGTCGGAATCGAGACCCTCAATGCGCTCATCCGGCGGCAGAACAGCGTTGTGACCTGATTCGTAAACGTGAAAGGTATCGGTATACAGGTTGTATACGCCCTTTAAATGCCGCCCCATACCCACTGGCCAGTTAATAGGGGCTCCGGCAATACCCAGCACTTCTTCAATTTCATCGAGCAGCTCGATCGGATCACGAATGTCCCGGTCAAGTTTGTTCACAAAGCTAATAATGGGAGTGTCGCGCAAACGACATACGTTCATCAGCTTGATCGTTCGATCTTCGACACCTTTGGCCCCGTCGATCACCATCAACGCCGAGTCAACGGCGGTGAGCGTACGGTAGGTATCCTCGGAAAAATCCTCGTGCCCGGGGGTATCCAGCAGATTGACCGTGCGATCGCGATAGGGGAACTGCATGACCGAAGAAGTCACTGAAATGCCCCGTTCTTGCTCTAGTGACATCCAGTCAGAGGTGGCATGTGGACCGCGCTTACCCTTAACCGAACCCGCCACTTGAATAGCACTACCGAGCAACAACAGCTTCTCGGTCATGGTGGTCTTACCCGCGTCCGGGTGCGAGATAATGGCAAAGGTACGACGCGCCGCAATAGCGCGCTTTAAATCGGTTTGGGTTTCTGACATGACGCCTCCTTCAGGGGGCGGGATTATGCCAGCATGTGGAGTGCGGCGGTAATCATTGCGTAGCGCGAGATACCGTCGCAGGCGGTGTTGCGCCTACGACGGCCATGGCTAACGTTTATTGAGCTCTCAGCTTGCTGGCCTCATGGAGTAGCCAAATAGGTAAGCCAGCTGCTAAGGGTTCATCATTGGCATCGGTCGGGTTGCTGCCTGCCTCATACTCTTCCTTGTCGGTGAAGCCATCGGCATCCGAATCGGCCACGTCGAGTTTGGTACCCAATGTTTGCTCTAGATTGTCCCCCAGACCGTCGCCATCGGTATCTATAGTCTCAGAGCTATCTCGCGGGAAAGCATCGCTGTTGTCGCCCACACCATCGCCGTCAGTATCTGCGGTTTCACTGCCGTCATTGGGGAATGCATCAGCGTTGTCGCCGATACCGTCGCTATCGGTGTCTACCGACTCAGTCACATCTTCAGGGAACGCGTCATCTTTATCTGGAATGCCATCATTGTCAGTGTCAGTAAGACGTGGAACAAGCCTGTAGGTTGTTAAAGTTACATCGGACGACGACGTGGCAGGGAATGGCCCGACGATAAGCCTGGTTCCGTCGCCGGATAGTGCAATAGCGCCGCCCGTGTTACCACCAGCAGCTATGTCATCGCCAATTGCATTACCCCATTGCTCCCACTGAGGAATGGCTGCCTCTTGGTTCCAGCGGAATACTCGGACTGGCTCCGAGCCCACAAGTCCACCCTGCCCAACCGCTACCAATAGGCCGTCGTCGGAGATGGCGACCAAGTCACTTATATCGGCATCAGGTCCTGTAGGGGAAGAGGGACCGCCAGTGTACTGCGGTGTAGTTCTGGGAATCCCATCGAGGCTACGCTGCTCCCATTGACTACCAGTCCAGTCGAAGACACGAACTGGACTGCCAAAAGCAGGTACGAATTGATCAATAGGAACCGCAGGATCAGCAAATGGGTCGAGCGCCGTGGCCTGTGCCTCGGGCGGTGCCTGCTGAGCACTACCAATCGCCACCGTCAAACCATCGGCCGATAGTGCTACCGAGTGCCCAAAATTAAGGCCCGCCGGTGCAGCATCGAAAGAATCGGGGGTGGGTAATGCATCAATATCTAAGCCACGCTGAGACCAAGTAGTGCCAGTCCAACGGTAAATACGAACATGGCCCTTGTTGGTATTTTCGACGTTACTGCCAGAACCGCCGTCATTGCCCGGTGCACCTACAGCCAACGACTGACCATCTCCTGCCAGAGACACTGAGTAACCCGCGTAATCCTCAGGTCGCTCACCGACAATCGTCGAGCCCAATTGACGCCACGACATGCCGTTCCACTCGTATACAGCACTCCTCCCTTCATCGAATGCCGATGACCCAGGAGCACCCACGGCGATACGTCGGCCATCATTTGAGACACTCACCGAGCGACCAAAACGCGGGATCTGATTATCGCTGAGAACACTGCGCCGCACCCAATTGGTGCCGTTCCAATCAAAGACAAAAACGGCGCCACCAGCGAAGTTTCCAGGTCTCGCACCGGGGGCCCCGACCACTAGCACAGAACCATCGGCTGATAGATCGAGAGCCGAAACATAAGCGTTCGCTAATTCGGAATCGGGGATTGGATCGCCTCGCTGTACATAAGTACCCTCTGTCAACTCGTACACAGTAAGGGGTGAACCGCGAATAGAACCAACAGCAACGACATCACCTTCTTGTGACATGGCTAATGGGGGACTCATACCCGCCTGCGAAATCGTGATGCTGTTACCCACTTGCTGCCAAAGGCCGGGGCAGCCTTCCCGCACTGATATAGACTCGGCAATTTGAGGCGCAACTACACTCCAAATCAGAAAATCTTTGTCAATACTTTTCGCGACAGCCTCGAGTGGGCAGGCATCTGTGTTGTTACCGATGCCGTCACCATCCGTATCGGCGGATTCAGTGGCGTCTAGCGGAAATGGGTCGGTAATATCGCTAACACCATCACCATCGTCATCGGTGTCGGTGTTGTTACCGATGCCATCGTTGTCTGTATCGACGAACTCGGTGGCGTCCTGTGGGAACGCATCATTGGTATCTTCAACGCCATCGCCATCGTCATCGGTATCACTGTTATTGCCAATACCGTCGCCATCTATGTCCAGTGACTCAGTAGCATCAAGGGGAAAGTCGTCGGTGCTGTCATCGATACCATCGCCGTCGTCATCGGTGTCTGCGTTGTTGCCGATGCCATCGTTGTCTGTGTCTACAGACTCGGTGGCATCAAGGGGGAACGCATCATTGGTATCTCCAACGCCATCACCATCGTCATCCGTATCAGTGTTATTGCCAATACCGTCGCCATCTGTGTCTACAGACTCGGCAAAATCCAATGGGAATGGATCTACAGTGTCGCCAACACCATCGCCGTCGTCATCAGTGTCTGTATTGTTACCAACGCCATCGTTGTCCGTATCTATGGATTCAGTAGCATCTAGTGGGAATGGGTCATCGGCGTCGCCAACCCCATCTTCATCAGTGTCTTGCTGAATGATGTTATAAACGCGGACATGGCCAGACAAAAAGCCATTGCCGTCGTTAGCTCTCGCACCAATAGCTAACGTGCCGCCGTCGCTGGACAGGGCAACTGACCCACCGGACTCGTCACCCTCAGCCTCACCCTCAACGTCTGCACCCAGTTGCTGCCAACTACTGCCATTCCAGCGGTACAAACGAACATGGCCAGAGTCAGTACCATTGTCGTCGTTATCTGTCGCACCAATGGCTATCGTACTGCCGTCGCCGGTGAGTGCTATTGACCCTCCCGACTTATCACCAGCTACCTCGCCGTCAATGCCCGCGCCTAGCTGCTTCCAAGCGCTGCCATCCCAGCGATACAAACGGACATGACCAGAATCAGGGCCATTGTCATCGTTACCCGTCGAGCCAATGGCTATCGTACTGCCGTCACTGGACAGGGACACTGCAACGCCCGAACGATCGTAAGCGGCCTCTCCATCAATGTCCGCGCCCAGCTGTTGCCAAATACTGCCATCCCAGCGATACAGACGGACATGACCAGCACCAGTGCCGTTGCCGTCGTTACCTGTCGCGCCAATGGCTATCGTACCGCCGTCACTGGACAGGGACACTGCAATGCCCGAATAATCGTCAGCGGCTTCTCCATCAATGTCCGTACCCAACTGGCGCCAAGTGCTGCCATCCCAGCGATACAAACGGACATGACCAGAATTGCCACCTGTGCCGTCATTATATCGCGCACCAACGGCAACAGTGCTGCCATCACCAGAGAGAGCAACTGAACTGCCCGACCAGTCACCCGCTGCCTCTCCATCAATGTCCGCGCCCAACTGGCGCCAAGTACTACCATCCCAGCGATATAAACGGACATGGCCAGCATCAGTACCGTTGCCGTCGTTGAGGAAAGCACCGATTGCTACTGTGCCGCCATCACCAGAGAGAGCAACTGAACTGCCCGACCAGTCACCCGCTGCCTCACCGCCAATATTCGCACCCAGTTGCTGCCACGCGCCCCCTTCCCATCGATAAAGTCGGACGTTACCAGAATCCGTGCCATTGCCATCGTTTAGGTGAGCACCAATGGCTAAGGTTGTGCCGTTGCTGGAGAGTGCTACCGACTCGCCCGATAGATCAACAGACGCCTCACCGTCAATGTCCGCACCCAATTGTTGCTGAGGCACAAACGCGCATCCATTGAGTAGTACCTCTCGCCCTGGTGTTGTGTTGGGACACTCATCATGATTATCTCCGATGCCATCTGAATCTCCGTCACTCGTTTCTGTAGCATCGAATGGGAATGCATCACTGAGGTCGTCAACACCATCACCATCATCATCCACATCCGTATTATCACCAGTGCCATCGCCATCGGCATCTAGAATTTCGTAAGGATCGAGGGGAAAAGCATCAAAAACATCGCTAACTCCGTCTTCATCGCTGTCTTGCTGAATAATTTTGTAAATGCGGACATTGCCAGAATCAGTGCCGTTGCCATCGTTGTAAATGGCACCAATAGCTACCGAACTACTATCACTGGAAATGGCAACTGAAGCGCCAGACCAATCAAAAGCCCACTCACCATTTATGTCAGCACCCAACTGCTTCCAAGCGCTGCCATCCCAGTGGTATAGCCGGACGTGGCCCGAATCATTGCCATAGCCATCGTTTAAGATCGCACCCCTCGCTGCCGTATTGCCATCGGCAGATAGAGCGACTGCAATCCCCGAATAATCGTAAGCGGCCTCTCCCTCAATATCCGCGCCCAGCTGGTGCCAAATGCTGCCATCCCAGCGATATAAACGGATATGACCAGCATCAGTGCCGTTGCCGTCGTTACCCGTCGCGCCAATGGCTATCGTACTACCGTCACTGGCAAGTGCTACTGACCCGCCCGACCTGTCACCAGCTGCCTCTCCATCAATGTCCGCACCCAGCTGGCGCCAAATACCGCCATCCCAGTGATACAAGCGGACATGACCAGCATCGGTGCCGTTGCCGTCGTTACCCGTCGCGCCAATGGCTATCGTACTGCCGTCACTGGCAAGTGCTACTGACCCGCCCGACCTGTCACCAGCTGCCTCTCCATCAATGTCCGCACCCAACTGGCCCCAAGTACTGCCATCCCAGCGATACAAACGGACATGACCAGCATCAGCGCCGTTGCCGTCGTTACCCGTCGCGCCAATGGCTATCGTACTGCCGTCACTGGTGAGCGCTATTGACCGACCCGACCGGTCACCAGCTGCCTCTCCATCAATATCCGCGCCCAACTGGCGCCAAGTACTACCATCCCAGCGATATAAACGGACATGACCAGCATCAGTACCGTTGCCGTCGTTGAGGTGAGCACCGATTGCTACTGTGCTGCCGTCGCTAGAGAGGACAACTGAAACTCCTGACTCATCGCCGGCCGCCTCACCGTCAATATCCGCACCCAGCTGTTGCCAAGTGCCGCCATTCCAGCGATACAAACGGACATGGCCAGAGTCAGTGCCGTTGTCGGCATTAACTGTGGCACCAATTGCTAACACCCTGCCATCATCGGAGAGAGCAACCGATCCACCCGATCTGTCACCAGCGGCCTCACCATCAATGTCAACACCCAAACGTTGTAGTTGCGAGACAAACGCGCATCCATTAGCTAATACTTCTCTGTTTAGAGTGGTGTTGGGACATTCGTCACGCCTGTCTCCGATACCGTCAGAATCTGTGTCGCTTGTCTCCTCAGCATCGAGAGGAAAAGCATCGCTAAAATCTTCAGCACCATCACCATCGTCATCGTTGTCGGTGTTGTTGCCAATGCCATCGTTGTCCGTATCAATTGACTCAGTAATATCAAGAGGAAAGGCATCGATTATGTCGTCAACACCATCACCATCAGTATCCTGATTGGTATCCGCATTGTCGCCAATACCATCATTATCGGTATCCATGGACTCATTAGCATCGAGAGGGAAGGCATCGATCACGTCGTCAATACCATCACCGTCATCGTCGATATCTGCATTGTCACCGATACCGTCGCCATCAGTGTCTAGAGTTTCGCTCCAGTTAAAGGGGAACGCATCAAAGGTGTCACCAACACCATCCTCGTCAGCGTCTTGCTGAATGATGGTATACACGCGGACATGGCCAGAATTACTGCCGTTGTCGGCATTACGTGTGGCACCAATTGCTAACGTCCCGCCATCATTGGAGAGAGCAACCGATCCACCCGACCTGTCACCAGCCGCCTCACCATTAATATCCTCCCCCAGCTGCCGCCAAGTGCTACCATCCCAGCGATACAAACGGATATGGCCGGAATTACTGCCGTTGCCATCGTTGTACATGGCACCAATGGCTAACGTGCTACCGTCGCTGGAGAGCGCGACTGAAATACCGGATTCATCATAAGCCGCCTCACCGTCGATGTCTGCACCCAGCTGCTGCCAAGAGTTGCCATCCCAGCGATGCAAACGGACATGACCAGAATTGCCGCCTGTGCCGTCATTATATGCCGCGCCAACGGCTACAGTGCTGCCATCACCAGAGAGAGCAACTGAAACTCCGGACTCATCGCCGGCCGCTTCACCGTCAATGTCTGCACCTAGCTTCTGCCATATGCCGCCATTCCAGCGATATAAACGCACATGGCCAGACCTGGCGCCATTGCCATCGTCGTACCTCGCACCAACAGCTACCGTCGTGCCGTCGCTAGAGAGTGCTACTGAAGCACCCGAATTCGCGCCAAACGAGCCGCTGAGCTCCTCACCCAGCCGCTGCCACGTGCCGCCATTCCAGCGATACAAACGCACATGGCCAGCATTACTTCGGTCGGAAACATACCCACCCCTATTGAACCAGGCACCAATGGCGACCGTGCTACCGTCGCTGGAGAGCGCGACTGAAATGCCGGATTCATCATAAGCAGCCTCACCATCAATGTCCGCCCCCAGCTGTCGCCAAGTGCTGCCATCCCAGCGATATAAACGGACATGACCAGCATCAGTGCCGTTGCCGTCGTTACCCGTCGCGCCAATGGCTACAATGTTACCGTCACTGGAGAGGGATACTGCGGTGCCCGAATAATCGTAAGCGGCCTCACCGTCGATATCCGCGCCCAGCTGCTGCCACGCGCTGCCATCCCAGCGAAACAAACGAACATGACCAGACTTAGTGCCATTGCCATCGTTGTACCTCGCACCCACAGCTACCGTCGTGCCGTCGCTCGAGAGGACAACGGAGGTACCCAATTCATCACCGGCCGCCTCACCATCAATGTCCAAACCCATTTGCTCTATTTTTTGAATAAAGGCGCAACCGTTGGGTAACACCACCCTCCCCACTCTTGTGTACGGGCACTCGTCACGCCGATCCCCTATGCCATCTAAATCTCCGTCACCGGTCTCGGCTGCATCGAGGGGAAAGGCATCGCTTGTGTCATCAACACCATCACCGTCGTCATCGATATCCGCATTGTTACCCGAACCGTCATGGTCTGTATCTAGGGTTTCGTTTGGGTCGAGAGGAAATGCATCGAAGGTATCACCAATACCGTCTTCATCACTGTCTTGGATGATGCCATAGATACTCACACGGCCAGAGCAATCGCCATTGCAGTCCGAACCAATAGCTACCGTGCTGCCGTCGCTGGAAAGCGCTGTTGAAGTCCCGAAATGTTCAAGGGCAGCCTCACCGTCAATGTCCAAACTCAGCTGCTGCCACGCGCTGCCATCCCAGCGATACAAGCGAACATGGCCAGAAGCAATGCCATTACTGTCGTTACCTGTCGCGCCAATGGCTACCACTGTACCGTCGCTGGAGAGGGCGACTGAACTACCGGATTCATCGTAAGCTGCCTCACCGTCGATGTCCGCACCCAGCTGCTGCCAAGAGTTGCCATCCCAACGATATAAACGGACATGACCGGAATCAGGTCCGTTGCCGTCGTTATGTGCGGCACCGATAGCTACCGTACTGCCGTCGCTTGAGAGCGCAACTGAACTCCCCGACTCATCATAAGCAGTCTCACCATCGATATCCGCACCCAACTGCTGCCAAGTACTTCCATTCCAGCGATATAACCGAACATGACCAGAGGCAGCACCGTTGCCGTTATTAGCCCATGACCCGACAGCCACAGTGCTACCGTCACTGGCGAGAGCTACTGAATTACCAGATTGATCACCTGCCGCCTCACCTGCAATGTCCGCACCCAACTGCTGCCACGTGCTGCCATCCGATCGATACAAACGGACATGACCAGAATCAGTGCCATTATGGTCATTAAACGGTGCACCAACAGCTACCGTCGTACCGTCGTTTGAGAGCGCTACCGAAGTGCCAAATTGATCACCGGCGGCCTCACCGTTTATGACCGAACTCAGTGACCACTTGCTGCCATTCCAGTGATACAAACTAATGCTGCCAGACTTGTAGCCATTTCCCCCGGTTTCACGAGCACCAATAGCCACCGTTGTGCCGTCGCTGGACATAGCTACTGACCAACCCGAAACATCAGCATACCCCTCGCGAAAAATGCTCCGACCCAGCTGCTGCCATGCGCGTCCATCCCAGCTATAAAAGCGGAATTGGAGCAGAGAAGCACTATAGGGCGCTCCGATAGCTACCGTATGGCCGTCTCCGGAGATGGCTACGGAAGTACCCGACTTGTCAACGACCGCCTGTCCGGCTATGGTCACACCCAACTTTTCTGGGGGCAAGAATGCACAACCATTAGAAAGCACGTCGCGCCCTGGCGAGGTACTCGAACACTCGTCTCGATTGTTACCCACCCCATCTAAATCACCATCACTCACCTCTGATGGGTCAAACGGGAATACGTCAGCACTATCAACGACACCGTCGCTATCGGAATCTCGCTTACTGGGGCCACAGCCATCGCTGTCGACTTGGCTAATCTCTACGGTAGGGGTAAACGGACAGGCATCAACGCTATTGAGAATACCGTCATCATCGTCATCGTTGATTGCCGCGATGGCATGTAGCGGCAAAACGAACCATACGGTCGAAAACACCAATACAACTGCACACCACGCAAAGCCCAACAACCGTACCCTGTTTCTAAAAGCGAGATGAATTCTGGAGGAATTTTTGGCTTTAAAGGAATGAAGCATATTCTATTGCCGGCTATCTGCGGACGGATTGGACCAAAATCACGAACACCCCAGAATTTCGGCTATTAAAAGCAATACGGCAAAAGAGTGATTTCAGATTTTAATTATTCAACTCAATTTGAACAATTAAACAACTAGGGATTGAAGGCGTTTCTAACAAAATAGATCTCAAGGTTATGCTCAAATATATTTCAAGCCAACAAACCTGAATTACTGATCTCCATTCGCGTTGTCTAACGTTAGGCTTTTAATCAGAGCCGTAAGAAGGCTCTCTCCCACATCATCCATCGAGGGACCAAGGCCCAACACGTCTGCCATAGAGGTCACTTCAAGCCCAGG
Organism: uncultured Halieaceae bacterium; assembly: GCA_913057135.1. GTDB lineage: Bacteria > Pseudomonadota > Gammaproteobacteria > Pseudomonadales > Halieaceae > Luminiphilus. The sequence continues at coordinate 10,833 of CAJXNM010000019.1, read as the reverse complement.
ATAGCCACAGGGATTGATGCGCTGAAAAGGCTCTAGGTCCATATCGACATTCAGGGCAACACCGTGATAACTGCAACCACGACTGACCTTGAGTCCTAGCGATGCAATTTTTCGCCCGCCTACATAAACACCCGGACGCTTTGCGTCAGCGCTGGCGCAAATACCATAACCAGCCAGCACATTGATGACCGCCAACTCAATGGCCGTCACCAACTGGCGCACCCCAAACCCGGCTCGGCGCAGATCAAACAGGGTGTATACCACCCATTGACCAGGCCCGTGATAGGTCACCTGCCCACCTCGATCGATGGGCACAATGGGAATAACACCGGCATCGAGTACGTGTTCCGCCTTACCGGAGATACCCTGGGTATACACCGGTGGATGCTGCAACAACCACAGTTCATCATCGGTTTGGTCCGTTCGATTGGCCGTGAATTGCTTCATGGCGTCAAGGGTTGGCGCGTACTCAACAAGACCCAATCGCTGAATGTGCATAAGAACTAGATCACCATCGACACCAAACCGGTGGCCATAAGATCTTTGTGCAAGGCCTCTAGCTGGCTGACACCGGTGGCCTCAATAACAATAGTCAGGGACACAAACTTACCGCCGCTGGACGACTTCACCGTCATGGCCTCGGCGTCAAAGCCGGGGGCATGACGCTCAAAGATTGTCAGCACCGACTCACTGAACTGCTCGCAGCGCCGCCCAACGACCTTGATAGGGTAATTACAGGGAAATTCAATTTTGGGGGGTTCTGGCTGACTCATCATTCACCCTTCGACCAATGTTACACATTCTTGGCGCTATGACTTAGCTAAACAAGGTCTTTAGCCACAACACTAACGCATCCCAAAGTCGCGCAAAAAAGCCCGCCTCTGGCACGTCGACTAGCGCTTGAAGGGGCTGCTCATAAACCACATCCCCATCAAGGGTCACCACCAGAGAACCCACTGGGTCACCCCGTTGAATGGGCGCAACGAGCGGCTCGTCGAAAACAACCTTCAGTTCTGGCTCCGCATTACTGCGCGGCACAGTCATCACGACGGATGACAACACACCTGCATCGAGTACATCCCGCTGACCCTGCCATACCCGCGCTTGCCCCAACACCGCATCGGCAATAACAGGCTCAATCGTTTGGTAAAAACGAAAGCCGTAGTTCAACAATGAGCGAGTCTCTGATGTGCGACTACGGGTACTCGCACTACCCATAACCACCGAAATCAATCGCATACCGTCACGCTCAGCGGAGGCCACCAAGCCATAACCGGCACTGCTGGTATAACCCGTTTTCAAACCATCGACCGATGGATCATCACGTAGCAACAGGTTTCGGTTGTACTGCTTAATGTCGTTGTAGGTATAGCTCTGCTGGGAATAGACCTGGTAGCGGTCGGGATGATGGCGAATGGTTGCCGCCGCCAGTGCCGCCAAATCACGGGCGGTGGTGACATGATCCGGGTCAGGTAAACCGTGACTATTGGTGAAGTGGGTGCCCGCCATACCCAGCTCTTGAGCGTAGCGATTCATCATATCCGCAAAGGCCGCCTCGGTACCGGCAATATGCTCGGCGATAGCGACAGTGGCGTCATTGCCCGAGGAAATCACAATACCTTTCTCGAGCTCGGCGACGGTGACCGGTTTACCCGGCTCAATCCACATAAGGGATGAGCCTTTAAAGAGTGGATTTTGCGACCAAGCATTGCGACTCACGGTGACCTTGTCGTCGAGGGAAAGACGGCCTGCATCTATTTCCTCGGCTAGCACATAGGCGGTCATGAGCTTAGTGAGACTGGCTGGCTCCAGTGTCTCGTCGATATTGTGCTCGACGAGAATGTCACCGGATTGAAAATCCATTAACAAATACGCTGCTGCATTAATACTGGGTGGCGCCGGGACAATTGCCCCGGCAACGCCAGTGATGGGGGTACACAACAAAAGCAGCAGAGCTAAACGAAACATGAGAGTCCTTACAGCACGATCAGGTTAGGGGCAGCATGGTAGCAGCCGGTCACCGCCCCGTCACAGATTCAAGGCAGCGGTTGGCCCTCGGGTAAGCCCATAGCCGCCAACAACTGTTGACTCGCTTTTAATTCATCGAGACTGTCAAAGGGCCCTGCGCGTAATCGGTACAGGGTGCCGTTAGGCCCGTCGGTCTGCTGTAACACAATCGGCACAATCAAGATCTCACTCGCCTTTTGCTTCAAAGCCAGCGCCGCTGCCTGGCTGGCAAAGGCCCCCAATTGCAACTGGGTGTAATCAGGTGAAGGGGTCTCGGGCACAACGATAGCCTCTACACGCACAGGCGCCGTACCTTGGTCCGCAAACCCGAGCTTCACCGCCGCACCGTAGGACAAGTCGATAATGCGATTCGGGTAGAAGGGACCACGATCGTTAATCCTTACGACCATATGACGCCCGTTGCTCAAATTAGTGACTCGGACATAACTGGGGATCGGCAAACTTCGATGGGCCGCGGTGGCGCGATAGACACTGAAGCGCTCACCGTTTGAGGTTTGGCGTCCGTGAAATTTAAGCCCATACCACGACGCGACGCCCTCTTCTGCATAACCTTTGGCACTACTGAGTACATGATAGGTTTTGCCGTGGACACGGTAGGGGCTTTTATTACCCGCCGCTAAAATTGGCTCATAACGAGGGACCGCATCGGGCACCGCCGCCGCACTGATCGGCGGTGGTGCCACATCTGCCATTTTTGGTTGCGAAGCACAGGCCGCCAACACCAAAAGACATATTGCCAACAGGTACCGCATGTTGTCTCAGAGTTGCTCGCTAATCGCCTGACTTAGCAACCAAACACTCAGGGCATACATGGCACTGTGATTGTAGCGTGTGATGACATAGAAGTTGTTAAGCCCGACCCAGTACTCGGGTCCATCATCACCCTCAAGACGCAGGGGTGTAGCCGCCAAAGCGACGTCGGTGGCGCGCAAGGGCACCAAGCCCCGCTTGGCGAGCTCACCAACCGTCGTCGCCGGCTTTAAACCTGCATCAAACAACGCTGAATCCGCTTTATCGCCGTTGGCGCGCTCAATCACCGCGGCACCCGGCTGCCAGCCGTGCTTCACAAAATAGTTGGCCACGCTGTAAATAGCATCCTTCGGATTGCTCCAGATATCGGCGATACCGTCATCGTCAAAATCCCGAGCGTAAGCACGATAGCTCGATGGCATGAATTGCCCGTAGCCCATAGCGCCCGCATAGGAGCCCTTCAGGGCCAAGGGGTCCTTGCCACTGTTGTAGGCCAACACCAGAAAATGCTGCAGTTCTTGGGTAAAAAATGGTGACCGTTTGGGATAGTCATAGGCCAATGTGGCCAAGGCATCAATGACGCGATAGCTGCCGGTGATACGTCCGTAGTAGGTTTCGACACCAATCACTGCCACGATCAGCGATGCCGGCACACCGGTTCGCTGAGATACCTCGGTCAAGGTATCCGCATGTGCTTGCGCGAATCGAACACCACCGTCGATACGTTTTTCGGTGAGAAAAATCTTGCGATATTCATACCATGGCTTCGTTTTTTCCGCGGGCCTTGCAATGGCATCTAAGATACTTTGCTGTCGCTGGGCCGCTGCTAGTACCTCCAGCGCCCACTCACGATCAACGCCCTCAGCCACAACCGCCTCTAGGATTGCAGCCGTCTCGTCACGGTCCACATACTCGGCACCCACGGCAATCTCAATACAAAGCACTATCGACAAAAGCACTGCCGACAGCAGACGCACTAGACCCGGTAATAGTCGACTCACCGGCCACAAGCACACCGGCTGATACAGGCGGGGCAAAATGGCCTCGGCGCTTTGCTCAAACATTAAGCTTCTCTCCTTCTCTGCGACATACCTAAAAACGAGACCTCATCGGGTAATAATACGACGCTCAGTGCTAATCGCCATCAACACGCCAAAACCCAGTAATAGCGTAACCATTGAGGTGCCACCAAAACTGATGAGGGGTAACGGCACACCGACCACAGGCAGGATGCCAGCCACCATGCCGATATTGACGAAGACATACACAAAAAATGTCAGTGTAATGGCCGATGCCAGAAGTCGTCCGTAGAGAGTTTGTGCGGTGAGGCTGATCCAAAGTCCACGGCCAATAATCAGCAAATAAATGAGTAACAGGGTTAATACCCCCCTGAGCCCAAACTCTTCAGCCAATACCGCAATGATGAAATCGGTTTGGCTCTCGGGCAAAAAGTCCAGATGGGATTGGGTGCCTGCCAACCAACCTTTGCCCGTCCAGCCACCAGAGCCGATGGCGGTCTTCGACTGAATGATATTCCAACCCGCACCCAGCTTATCTGCTTCCGGATCGAGCAAAGTCAGCACCCGTTGCTTCTGATAATCCTTCAGCATGAACATCCAAGCGGGCCACAAACTCGCCACCAACATCAGCACGGCAGCAGCGATATACCAGCCACTAATCCCCGCCATGAACACCACAAATAAACCGCTGGCTGCCACCAGCAGCGAGGTGCCCAAATCGGGTTGAATCACGATTAGCGCGGCGGGTAATAGGACCAGCAACAGGGCTACGGCCAGGGACATTGGGCGCGGCGGTATGCCCTCACGAGCAAACCACCACGCCACCATGAGCGGCATGGCCAATTTCATCAGTTCCGATGGCTGAAAACGCACAAAGCCAAGACTGAGCCAGCGCTGGGCTCCCATCGCCTTAACGCCCACCACAGGCACCGCCGCCAACAACACGAGCCCCACCAAATACAGCGCAGGCGCCCAACGACAATAGGTCTCCGGCTTAATTTGAGCGGCTATGGCCATGCCTACCAACGCAACCGCCATATTGCGCAGTTGACGTATCACGGTGGTCCAACTCTCATCGGAAGCGCTGTAAAGTACTACCAGGCCGCCAAGCATCAGCACCAGCAACGGTAGCAGTAAGAAAACGTCGATGTGCAGAAGCTGCGCAAGACTGCTTCTACTGCGCAGATCTCGCTCCGCATCGGGAAGGTAATGGGCGTAATCAGCCATCGACCGCTCCAGCCAATAACCACTGATCAATAACCTGACGGGCAACCGGATAGGCAGCGCTACTGCCGCCACCGTTCTCGGCCAACACCGCCACCACAATACTCGGCGCATCAACCGGAGCGAAGGCAATAAACCAGCCGTGATTTCGGTGACGCTCGGCAATCGTGTCTTCGTCGTACTCTTCGTCTTGGGCAATACCGATGACCTGAGAGGTACCGGTCTTACCGGCAATGGTGTAGTTCAAACCGCCGGCGATGGCATGGGCCGTACCCCGTCGGTTATGGACCACGTCGACCATGCCCGCAATGACCGTTGCCCAATGGTCTTCGCTTGCAGCGACCGGCTCCCTTGGCAAGCCACCCACCTGTTTATTACCGATGCGTCGAACTACAGATGGCGTGAAACTCTCGCCGCGATTAGCCAGTGCCACGGTGGCCTGCGCCAACTGCAGGGGCGTCGCCAGCATATAGCCCTGGCCAATACCCGCGCTCAGGGTCTCCCCGGGATACCAAGGTTGACCCATCGCCCGCTGCTTCCACTCGCTACTGGGCAAAATACCCGCCTTTTCACTCGTGATATCGATACCAGTTGGCGCTCCAAAGCCAAAAGGGGCCAGAGCATCAGCCATACGATCAATGCCCATCTCACGGGCCAAATCGTAGTAATAAACATCGCAAGATTGGGCGATGGCCATTTGTAAATTGACCTCATCGGCGTGACCGGTACCCCGAATCCGTAATATCCAGTCACGATAGCGACGGCTATCACCGGGCAGGCTATACCACCCGGGATCGGGGATCATGGTCTCGGCGGTCACCAACCCCATCTCCAAACCCGCTAAACCCAGCATCGGCTTCACGGTGGAGCCTGGTGGATAACGACCCTGCACGGCGCGGTTCAATAGCGGGGTGTCGGGATTATTGCGAAGGGCGTTGTAGTCTCGACGACTAATACCGTTCACAAATAAATTGGCGTCAAAGCTCGGATTAGATACCAGCGCGAGGACACCGCCGTTTTTCGGATCAAGGGCAACCACTGCACCACGCTGATCGCCCAACGCCTCAGCGGCAACGCGCTGAAGATCGACATCGAGATACAAATAGAGGTTGGCACCATCGGTGGGAGGCTGCTGATCAAGCACACGAAGAATACGTCCATGGGCGTTCGTTTCGACGTTTTGATAGCCCACGGTACCGTGTAAGAGCGCCTCATAGCGCTTCTCTAAACCGATTTTCCCTATATGTAACGTGCCCTGATAAGCCGCCTCATCGAGGGTCGCGGCCTCACGCTCATTGATACGCCCCACATAACCCACCACATGGCTTAAGAGATCGCCGTAAGGGTAGTGACGGGTCAACTGGGCCTCGATAGCGATGCCCGTCAACTGATGCCGGTTAACCGCCAGTACCGCCATATCCTCGTCGCTTAGCTGTAGCTTGAGGGGCACCGGATCATAGGGTCGGCGGCGCCTGCGCCGCTGCTCAAATCGGCGAATATCGTCTTCGGAGATAACCACCAAGGCTTTCAGCTGCGCGAGGAGCTCATCAAGATCGTCGACGCGCTCGAGCACAATGCTTAAGCGATGGCTGGGCTCATTCGAGGCCAACAGCCGGCCTTTGCGGTCATAGATCAAACCGCGTTTGGGTGGCACCGCCTCTAAGCGCACACGGTTGCGCTCGGATTGCACCAGGAACTGCTGATAATCAACGATTTGCAGACTGTAATAACGCCAGCCCAGGGTAACAAAAGCCAACAGCACAAGGGCACCAGCCACTATGACACGGCCGCTATTAATAGCGGATTCCCGTCCTGTGTCGCTCAGTGCTGGGCGGCGAGAAGCCATGGTTTACGACCGGTGGTAGGGGTGTTGTGCAATGATAGACCAGACACGATACAGCTGCTCGGCCAGTACCACCCGTACCAAGGGGTGCGCCATCGTGATGCGCCCCAGAGACCAACACAGATCAGCTTGGGCTAGTAGACTGGGGTCGGTACCGTCCGGGCCCCCAATAACGATGGCGGCTGACCCACCGGATTGCTGCCATTGGGACATGTTTGCGGCCATGGCTTCGGTGTCCAACAGACGACCCGCAACGTCGAGCACAATTAAACGCTCACCGGCCTTGAGCTGTCGTTTGATTGCCGCAGCCTCCTTGGCCATGAGCTTGGGCACTGGCTCACCCTGACGCTTCGCGGGGGGAATATCAATCCACTCGACGGGGAAGTCCCGGGGCATCCGTCGCTGGTAATCGTCGACACCGGTGCTAACCCATGTTGGCATGCGCGTGCCCACTGCCAAAACGCGGATTCGCATCACTCAGCGGGTGGCGTGGTCCACAATCGCTCTAGGTCGTAAAAGCTGCGGGTAGCAGGCTGCATCATGTGCACGACCACATCGCCAAAGTCGACGAGCACCCACTCACCCGCCACTTCACCTTCGATACCAATGGGTCTGACCCCTGCGGCCTTGGCTTTTTCAATGACATTGTCGGCCAGGGACTTCACATGGCGGGTCGATGTACCACTGGTCACCACCAGGTAATCCATAACAGAACTGACTTGGCGCACATCGATGTCGACGGTATCGACCGCCTTCAAGTCATCAAGGGCGTCGCGCACCAGAGCAATGAGGGCGTCGCCCTCTGGAATTGAACCTTGGCTTGTATCGGCGGCGGGCATCACGCGCACTCCCGCGGCGAATTCTTAGTGGGTATACAGATCATTGTCGGAAATATACTCGATAACAGGGGCGGGCAATAGAAATTGCAGGTTTTTTCTTTCACGCAGCGCGGCCCTAACCGCCGTCGACGAGATAGCTAGGGGCGGCTGCTCAAGCAAGGCGATGCCACCCGACGGCTGGCTGCATAACTGACCCGGGGGACACAGGTGTTGAGCTAGCCATTGCGCGACAGGACCGTGGCTGACACCTTGCCAACCGGGCCGTTGCAGTACCGCGATATTTACAAAATCAAGCAAGTCCTGCCAGCGATGCCAGCGATCGAGCTGCTCAAGGCTGTCGGTACCCATAATCCAGACCAAGGCTGTGTCCGCATCTATCTCGTTACGGATGAGTGCCAGGGTCTCGACCGTGTATGACACCCCCTGTCGCTGCAATTCGCGTGTGTCCAGGGTTAACCCCGGCACCTGCGCTGTAGCCAACTCAACCATAGCGGCACGCTGCTGGGGCCCAACATTCGGGCTGCGCTTTAATGGCGGTATCGCCGCGAGGAGTAATTTGACCTCATTGAGCCCAAGGCGCTCGCGACACTCAATGGCAATCCGGAGATGACCAATGTGGATGGGATCGAAGGTTCCGCCCAATAGGCCTATAGCCCTCAACACTTAGCCCCTTACTTGACCATCGCCGAACACAACATACTTCACAGAGGTCAGCCCCTCGAGACCCACCGGGCCCCGGGCGTGCAGCTTATCGGTGGAAATACCAATTTCTGCGCCCAGACCATACTCAAAGCCGTCGGCGAACCGCGTCGATGTATTTACCATCACCGAACTCGAATCGACTTCGCGCAAAAAACGCATGGCCCGGCGATGGTTATCGGTCACAATACTCTCGGTGTGGCCAGAGCTGTAACGTGCAATGTGATCGATAGCCGCATCGAGATCGTCGACCACACGCACCGACAAGATGGGCGCTAAGTATTCGGTTTGCCAGTCGAGCTCCGTCGCTGAGTGTTGCACAGCTGGCACGAGTTCTCGGGTTCGTGGACAGCCGCGAATTTCCACACCTTCATCGGCGATTGCCGCCAAAATAGTCGCCAGATGGGCCCCTGCGCCCTCGGCCACTAACAAGGTTTCCATGGTGTTGCAGGTCCCATAGCGTTGCGTCTTGGCATTAACCGCAATAGCAAGGGCCATCTCAGGGTCAGCATCACTATCGATATAGACATGGCAAATACCATCGAGATGTTTTATCACCGGCACTCGGGCGTCATTGGCTATGCGCTCTATCAGCCCTTTGCCACCCCGGGGGATCACCACATCGACATACTCAGGCATGGTGATCAGCGCGCTGACCGCCGCTCGGTCAGTCGATGACACGACTTGTACCGCGGTTTTAGGAAGTCCGACCGACGCCAACCCTTGCGCGATTAAACCACCCAACAGGGTGTTGCTTGAGACCGCCTCGGAACCACCGCGCAAAATAGCCGCATTACCTGACTTAAGGCACAGACTGGCCGCTTCAACGGTCACATTGGGGCGGGACTCGTAAATAATGCCAATAACCCCTAAAGGCACCCGCATTTGCCCCACTTTGATACCCGAGTCCATGGTGCGCACATTGTCGATAGCGCCGACCGGATCTGACAATGCAGCCACCTGATGCAAACTGGCTATTAAGGCATCGATGCGCTGATCGTTTAGAGCCAAGCGATCCATCAGCGGCGCCTCAAGGGCGTTGGCCTCACCCCGCGCCAGATCTTCGGCATTAGCGGCCAACAGATCGCTGCGACTGTTATCGATAAGTTGAGCAATCCCTCGCAAGGCGGCATTGCGAAGTGCTACATCGGCCACGGCAACGTGGCGCGCGGCCATGCGCGCCTGCTGCCCAAGCTCCATCATGTACTGCTGAATTGTCATAGATACGACGTCCTCTTTCGAGCCAACAAGTATACCCGAGAGCGCTGCAGCGCACCTGCAGAGGCCGAGTCAAAACTCAATAACAATCAAACGCAAAAACAGTTGACAATCATTCTCACTCGCAATAAGCTTCGCAACATGTATGTATGTCTCTGCAAAGGCGTCACTGACCACGACATCAAGCGTGTGATCAGCGAAGAAGGCGCCACCAGTTTTCGGGAAGTCCGCCATCACTTGGCGGTCTCGACCCAGTGTGGCAAATGCGCACCGCTGGCGCGTGCCATCGTCGCCGAGCAATTGGCACAACTCCAACCTCAGATCGACTTCTACGACGCCGCTCAACCCGCCTGAGGGCTGCGGACGCTAGTGCAAACAAGTCTGATTCGCACTAGCGATAAAAACGTTACATATCAATCACTTAAGCTTTTTCCGGTAGTTGTCATAGCGAGACAATCACCTATACTAGCTATCTCAATCACGCCAGTAGACCGGGGGGTTCAATGAAAGGCGATCCTAAAGTAATCGAGCACCTAAACACTTTGCTCGCCAATGAATTGGTTGCCATCAACCAATACTTTTTGCACGCAAAGATGTACAAGGACTGGGGGCTAACCGAGCTCGCAGAGCACGAGTATCACGAGTCCATCGACGAAATGAAGCACGCCGATGAACTGATTGAGCGTATTTTATTCCTTGAGGGTCTGCCCAACCTACAAGACCTGGGCAAACTCATGATCGGTGAAAATCCCCGTGAAATGCTAGAATGTGACCTCAAGTTGGAACACATTGCCCACAAAGACCTGAAAGCCACCATTGCCTACTGCGAGCAAGCGCAAGACTACACGTCGCGTGATCTCGCCAAGCGCATCCTCGATGCTGAAGAAGAGCATATCGACTGGCTAGAAACACAGTTGTCGCTGATGGACCATGTTGGAGAGCAGAACTATCTGCAAACAGCCATGAAAACGGTCAAGCCTAGCGAGGGGTAAGGCCCCATAAAGACGCCACCGATGAGGTGGCGTTTTCATTAGCGGGTCAGAGAATTAGGAGACGTCGCCGCTTGCAGCGCCGGTGATTACCTCTTTCAACTCACCGGTCTCATGCATTTCGGTGATGATATCGCAGCCGCCAACCAGCTCTCCATCAACCCACAGCTGAGGAAATGTCGGCCAATTTGCGTATTTGGGTAGGTTGGCGCGAATCTCGGGGT